>JAUVEX010000006.1 GCA_030594585.1 archaeon
GGATATGTTACGATCCCTCGTAACAGATATTATTCTTGACAGTACCCAATGGTTGAATAATTCTACTTGCCCGTATCATGATTTTCTCGCCAGTAAGTTACTAAAACCCGGTGATTGTGTTATCTCATTTAATTATGATCTTATAATGGATTTTTCATTGGATGGTTTGGATTATTGGAATATGGCCACGGGATATGGTTGGCATTATGGGTCCGAAGATGTAAAAGATAGCGAAATAACACTTTTTAAACTTCATGGCTCCATAAATTGGTTTCGCATAGATTTAGCAAAAAACCATATCGAAATTGTTCCATTAAAAGAAACTATGAATGGACAATATTACAAAAAAATCGGATACCGTGAATGTCTCCCAAGAATTGCTCCTAAATATATCGAAATTAACAATTATTTAAAAGGTTTTGATAACCCTCTAATGTCGGGTATTGCTAATTCTGGAGCGGACCTTTACAAAAAAGGTAAGTTGCCTTTACTCACAATGCCAACCAAGGAAAAGCAGTATCATGAGATGACTTATGGTGAATTAAGCATCTTATGGCATGAATCTGCGAATGCTATAGAGTCTTGTGATGAAATAATCGCTTGTGGTTTCTCTTTTCGTGATGAACATTTTAATAGAGTTTTAGAAACATGTTCTTTAAAACGAAAAAAACCGCTAAAGATTACAATTATCAGCACGAATCCAAAATTGAAAGAAAATCTAGAAAATAATTATTTTACGAATTTAAAAAATATACAATTAACTCAGTTTGTTGGTCGCTTAGAAGATTTCGTTAAAAGTAAGGGTTATATTGAAGATGCCAAAATTAAATAAAAATTAATAAGCCCATACCGTAAAAGAATCATATTTAAGAACTAGTTTGTCAATCCATATATTATATCACTCTTAATATTCCTTCTCTAAGTTCGAATAATTCCCCTTCTCTTCTGAGTTTTTTAATTAACTCATGAGGGTCTTCAATACCTTCTGCTTCGGCATTCGCAATGACATCCTTTAGATCTGCTACTGGTTCTTCTTCTGCTTTTTCTTGTAGCTCGGTTACTATATTTCTTATTTTTTGTAATTCTGCACGATGTTTGAGCCCGGACGAAGGACAACCATTGTTGTCGTAGACGGTATACTCCAGCGGTATATTTTCCATTTCTTCCCATTCTTGTTGTTGATTTATAAGGTCGTATCCTTCTTCAACACCATGCAGGTGTGCCATTATTTCAGCAATCAATTGTTCTCGGTTCCATAATTCTACAGGGACATTTGCACCGTTTGCTTGTGTTTGTGCTGCCGAAGTAAATCCATCTGCGGTTGTTATAACCATTACTTTGTTAGCCTTATATGGATTGATTATTGCTCCTAATGTTTTTTGTATTACAATAGCACTTACAAATGTATCTTTGTTGTTTTGTTTTTTTTAGAAGGCTTAGGCACCGTATCATGGTTATGCCTCTTGCCATGTTCCAATTGTGGAAATCCTGCAGAATCTTCTTATTTGTGGGGGATATACCCTTGCTTTTTTCAATAGTTATAAGAACGGCGTCAATGTGTTTTTCACTCTTGTATAACAGCTCTTTTTTATCTTTTTCATCGTATGACATGCTAAAACCTCTAAGTCTTTTTGCAATGCCGACATTTATAATTACGACCTTAGAGCTTTAAACAAGTGTATGAGAGCCCCGGGCGAGATTTGAACACGCGATCTCTGCCTTACCAAGGCAACGCTCTAACCAGCTGAGCCACCGGGGCAAATGCTATGCTTTTAACTGCAAATATTATAAATCTTTTTTGCGTAGTGTGTTTTTGACGAAAAAGCGCAATGTTTTTATTATTTTTGTTGTAATTTGTTGATGGTGAATTTTATGAGTGAATTAAATATCCTTAAAACCGAAACATACGGGCTTAGGCAATTTTTAACTGAATTAAAATTATTAAAAAAGATAGCTGATGAAAAGAACGCAAATGTTATCATAACTACCGCAATACGATATGAAACACCAAGCAAGAACAGTCACGATATAAAATATGGCTATTCTGTTGAATTTAAGGCAATGATAGATTATGGTTTTCCGGACCATTATGAAAACAATATCTCCGGAAAGCTCCAAAAAATTAGGGATTGGTATAAAACAAAACAAGGTGAGATGAGATACACAACACAAAAACAGGTGTATGAAAGCTCTGTCGGTGAATTAACATCAACCCTTACGCATGGCAAAAAAGAAAAATTAATAGCTGCTTTAAAAGATGCAAAGAATGTTGTGACTATGGTAAACCATGAAGGATTAAAAATATTGGCTGGCGGCTCTGAGTTTGATTGCCATCAGGTGTATGATTCTATTAAAGAAAAAATTATTTAACAGCATAAACCCGAAAATCATTCAGCTTTCTTTTTCTTTTTTCCTGAAAAAATAGATTTAAGCAACCCTAAAAGAATTGTTATCGGCAGAAGCAAGAGCGTTATTATCTTGAATGCGAGTTTTGAAGAATGATAAAGAAGCTTTATTGCAAAATATGCAAGATAAATCGCAATTCCTATAATTGCGAAATTAAGAAGCGCGCTTAAGTCTGTTGTAAGTGCGGTCCCTAAAAATTTATTTGAAATAAAAGGAAACGCGCCTGCAAGAAGCCCTATAAGGATTGTATTTTTAATCACTTTCAAAACTGAAAATGCGACAAAAAGAAAAAGTGCTAGAAGCAATATGCTTATCCATGCATCCGGAATGGCCGTAATTGTGCTTTGTGTGGCTGTTGTATTCATAATAACCATCGCTTATTCAATTGTTGTTGTAAGTGTGCTTGTTTTTATTGTGCCTATTCCTGAAATTTCAAGAGTGTTTCTAATGAATTTCATGTTACCTGTAAATGTTATGAACTCTATTTCCTTGTTTGCGATGTCATACGCAACTGTATCGCCTGTGTTATAAATCATCATTGTGCCTGACGATCTTGGAAGTGTTAATGTTACCTGAGGGACACCCATAAGCTCAAGTGAATCATAAGTTATGTTCTCAGCCACTACTTTTATTTCTTCTTCGCTGTTGCCTATAAATGACTTATCCAATCTTAACTGCGTTGCCTTTCCGCTTAAGGATACATCTCTGGCAATACTTACTTTTCCATTGAAATCCCGTGCTTCAAAAAGTGTAGTTTCAACAGAACTTACAGAAAGCCCATTTACATAAAATACATTGTCCATGTTTGTGTATGTTATTGCTGCGGCCTGGAGCGGCTCTTTAAAATCAAAATTTATTGAAACCGGTGCTGAAAATGTCAGGTTTGCCCGAAAATCAACTGTTTTTGGCGGATCTTCCTTGTAGAACCCGGTCACAAAGCCTGTGGGGTTGTCGAAAAACCCGGAAATGCCATCACCGAAACCACCCATAAAATTCGGATTGGTTTCACCAACATAATCAACTACACCCGCGGCTGCGGCAACAACTGCGACCAAAACAAAAATCAAGACTTTAAAATTCATAGCATTACCTATGTATCTTTTTGGCTCCGTTAAGTTAAATAGTTTTTTGTGTGTTTATGCGAACTTTTTGTTGCCGTGATACTTGTCATAATCCGTCTGTATTATTTCTTTGCTTTTGCCTATATAAGTTAATGGATTGGTTATTTCGCGAACTGTCTCTTCATCAAGCCGTCCTATTATTTCTTCGTTTTCAAGAAGAACATCCACAAATGGCCTTCTTTCATCCCATGCCTGTTGCGCAAATTCCGCAGCCAAATCATGGGCTTCTGCTCTTGAAAGAGGATTTTCTGTTTTCCTGCCGTCCGTAAGAGTGGTCATAACCGGCGATGAAGTTACAACACCAAACGAACGCTCAACTCGTTCAATACATCGCTCAACATTTAAATCCGTATAGTATACTGTTTTTGCAAGATTCCTGATGACTTCATCACCCCATTTGAATGCGATTTCATGCATTATCCGGTCAGACGCTGAGTTTGTAAGGTCTCTGGCATACGCCATCTGGATAGAACGTTGTGCTGTAGCTACGAATCCGCCCATCATGTTTGCATACGCAACCGTCTGCTCTTCCTTTGATGGGTTCCCGTTCTTTGCGTTCTTGTGCGGCATTGTGGATGAGCCCACATGTTTCCCAGGTTTGACACTTACAAAGGTGTTTGTGTCATCCCCCCGCCCTGTCGCAATATATGTCGCAAGATTTCCCATAGTCTCTGCTGTTCTTCCAAGAGCCGCTATAAAATCGAAAAGGTATTCTCTTCCGGGAGTTTGTGCTGCCGCATCCATGCATTTCAGGCCCAGCATTTCGCAGTATATCTCCTGGATTTCCTCAGGGTTATCAACATCAAGACCTGTTAAGGCATGGTGGTTTCCTGTTGCATCGCCCCACTTTCCAAAAAGGGATGTATTGTACGCATCATATAACTTGTCAATATCTGACTGCAGCATTTCCGCGTAATGCACAAGCGGTCTTCCGGCAGTTGTCGGCAGCGCGTCATAGCGGTGCGTTAAGTCCATGTGCGGTATGTCTTTCCATGACATGGCTTTTTCAAGAACTATATCTCTTAAGTTCTCAAGAGAAGTTATTATTATCTCTGTGGCGTCCTTAAACTGGAGAGCTTTTGCGGTCTCTGTGCTGTCAGCACTTGTCCTACCCTTGTTTATATGTGCTGTTGCTTCGGGACATATCTCTTTTACAACTTCTTCCCACGCAGTGTTTATTGCAACCACATCATGATGTGTATCTGCTTCAAGTTCCCGTATTCTCTGCGGATTTATGTGGTCGAGATCTGCAGTTTCAACAAGTATTTCAGCATGTTGTGGGGGTACAATATCGGGATAATTTTCAGAAAGAACCCTTATCGCTATTGCCTGGCTTTTCAAAATGTATTCGAATGTGGCATTTGAACCAAATACAGGAATCATATCCGCGGTTCCGTATCTTCCCGCAACAAGTGTGCAGGGATTTGTTTCAGGACCAATGCCTGTTGGTTTTGGCAATGTCTGTAGGTGCGCTTCGTCAACAAGATATTGGGCGGTCATAAAAACACAACATTAATTCAATTATCAACAAATGACTTATACGCTCCTCTTTCGCGCAGCCTTTCCATAACCCATGCTTCTGCAAACACTTCGTTTGCATCCCTTAAAGGAATATCCATGCCTTTAGTGTGTTTTCGCACATATTCTTCTCCACAGTAAAGCATTGTGTGGGCAATATAAATGTCTGACGCCACTCGTTTTGTGTTTTCATTCAATACAGGCGGTTCCGGCACCGTGTAATCTTCTCTCCAATTTTTTCCTTCTTTATTTCCACGATCTTCAAGTTCATCAATCTCTTTTTTCCATAATGTATCTTTGTATATATTTCTCAAAAATTGCTTGCTTGAATCCACAAAGAAACCATCTACATCTTCGCCGATTGCTTCGAGGTGTGTTTTTCCTGAATCAAGAACGGATGTGATATCCTCAAAAACTCGTGCATCTATTCCGTATTTTTCGCGATACTCGTCTAAATAATTTCTTGCAATATCTGCATCAACTTTTGCCATAAATCTATGCTCATCAAGCGTTCCTGCAACATCAACAAGCATCAAGTTTCCTTCAGAATCAACAGCAACTTCTATTTTTCCGTCATAATGATTCAAAAATCCTGTTTTTTCCGTGTGGCCGGTAATTGTATCAAAAACAGTGCGTGTAAAATTCTCCAAACTATCCATTGTAATCTGGTCGTCAGCCACATGAAGAGGCAACCCTGCAAGAAACGCTGCCTGCTCTGTTGTGATTACCCTATCTTTAGGTTCAAATTTTGTTGAATATGCAATCTTTGTTCCCGGTAATTTTTTATGGGGTACGGGCATTTCTGAATATCCTAACTCATCGTATGTTAATCCTTTCTTATGTATTTTTTTCAGGTCTGAGCTTTCAGGATGTGTGTTGTCCCTGGCAATTATCTCTACAGGAATTATTATGTTTCTTATCCCTTCACGACGATACCAACCAGTCCCTCCCTGTGCTTCAGGAACATTTACTATCTGAACCTTAAGCTCATTGGGATTATCCCCCGGACCCATATAATGTGTTTTTATGCCTGCATCTTCCAGAAGCTCGAATGTTTTTTTTGCTACAAGTGTTTGCATTATGCCCTTCCATTCAAGGTCAATCATGCGCCCATAATCAAAGACTGATATGCTATCTAGAAATTCCATTAATCCTTCTCCGGGCACTTCCGGAGTTGGAAATTTTGTAAGAAGCATATTTTTTGCAGAACCTTCATGTATTTCAATAACATCAGACATAACAAACCACCCCAATAACAATATACTCAACAATTCTTGAAGAAAACTTTTATATCTATCTTTCGGTGAGAACTTCAAAGATTCAAACAAACTCTAATACGCTAAAGCATCAAGTTTTTGAGGAACAGAAGCGTTTCTTTTTTGTTCATCTAAAAAGTCGATAAGATTTTCACGAACAATTTGATTTTTTTCAGCAAAAATCTCTGCTGCTGCATATGCAAGAGATGCACCACTTGTAGCCCCCACAAAAAGAGTATTGTTTATCCCATCACCACCAGCATTTTTTACAAACCCAGAAACATCTTCTATTGTTCCTGTTTTTGTTGCGATAACAAAATCGGATTTATTATCCACATCATAAACCCCACCAATATTATTAAAAACAAGCAGGGATAGCCTTTCAGGGTCGATTTCAATAGGCCTTTTGGTTTCAGATGGAATTCCTGACCCCTTAAAAAGCTGCGCTAATGTTTTTTCGGCAGCAATAACTGTCTCGTTTTTATCGTCAACCAGCATTCCGGGAATCAGGTCTATTCCGGTCCAATTATTTTTTTCAATTTGATATGCTGTTTGAAGAGCAACATCTATTCCGTTTACGGGTGTTGTTGGTATTGAATAACCTTTTGGTTTTTCTATTGTTGAAAGAAAAGAACTTACGCCACCGCTTCCTGAATCATATACGGGGACAGCAATTACCGGTTTTGGTTCTCTTTCGCTTAATCGAATTTCTCGGTTTGTATATCCAAGAGTTTTTTTTGCAAGAGCCGCCAGCTGATTATTGAGTCCTGCTGCACAAATAACAACATCTGCAGTGTTACTTCTTAAAATGTGTTCTGTATTATGTGGTTCTCTGTCTGCAGAACTAACATAGGGTGTTAATTGATAATCACCACCAACACTCTTAATAGTATACTTTGCGCCAAAATCAACATCGCTAAAATCAATTTGCAACTCTTCAGGCATTTTAGGCGCAAGTTTTGACCAGTCACTTTTAGAACCCATAATCACCGCAATATTTTTCATTCCATCATCATCCTTTTAACCACTGGAAGTAAATAAAACCCAAAAATTTATATATCTTAGTCTTAATGATTAGGTTCCTGTGAAAAAACCAATACAAACTATATAAAGGTAACACTGACAAATTAAAGGGTATTACAAACAAAGGTGCGTGACTAAATTATGGATATTGTTAATTTTATTGGAGGCGATGGGGGCATTATGGGCACCCTTACAACAATTATTTTTTTCCTGTTTTTGATATACTATCAAAAAATACTTATGCTCCAGACTGTCTGGAAAGCAGAAAAAGACCTTAAGATTTTAGAAGAATATGACAAAAAAGCAGAAGGATACATCTTCAAAAAACTTGGCAAAAACGCTACAAAAAAGACAAAGGACTCTGTCAGGAACTTTATGGACTTTTTTGTTTCAGGCCCTGTTGACCTTGATCCTTACGGCATAATAGGCAAAATTGAGCATGTCATGAACCGCTCGGAAAAAAGATTCCAGTATTTTGTGGAAAGCATTGCGCCTAAAGCAACAAAGGAAGAAAAGGCAAACATAAAATTCGGCATAATCGGCGCTATTGGAGTCCACCAGATATACAAGATTGTCAGGCACTTAATAATTAGCGTCAAAAAGAACAACAACATACAGATGGTCATGTTATTGCAGATTTATCTCCCGATATTATCCAGGCTTGCAAAATCACAGGTAAAGGCAACAAAGGCCTTTGTTGAAGGGGTTCCTATAGGGGATGCCATAGGCCCTATTGTTGCTGCATCCTACATGACAAAAAAAGCAACAACACCTGCAAATGACATTGTTTTGACAAAGGAGAAAATCGGCAAAAAAGAGGTATTCATTATGAAAGCCGACGGTCCTGGCTCCGCTCTTGGTAAAATCGGGGTGGCTGTTGAAAAGACGGTGAAAAAAGAGAAAATCGACCACATAATAACTGTTGATGCCGCAGGAAAGCTTGAGGGTGAAAAAACTGGTTCAATTGCCGAAGGTGTCGGAGTCGCTATGGGCGGCATTGGTGTTGAGCGCTCAAAAATCGAGGAAATCGCGGTCAAGCTGGATATCCCTATGGACGGCATTGTGATAAAGATGGCTCCTGAAGAAGCATCAATGCCAATAAAGAAAAAGGTCTTTAAGGCACTTGACAATGCACGGGCAGTTGTTGAGAAGAATGTGGAGGCCACTCCTTCAAAAAAGATACTTTTAATTGGTGTCGGAAACACTTGCGGTGTCGGAAACACAAAGAAATCACTTACAGGCCTTGATGCAAAGCTTAAGCCTGTATGGGCTTCGCAGAAAAAAGAGGAAGAAGAAGAAAAGAAAAAACAGTCCGGATGGTTTTAAGAGGTGAATGTTTATGAACGATATTGATGTAGATTCTTTAAGCAGCCAGTTGGGTCAGCAAACAATGGCGACGCCACAGGAAGAGCCGAAAAAAGAATGTGTTTTTTGCGCAATTGTTAGTGGTAAAATGCCTGCAAAAATAGTTGCGGATAATGAATATTTTATAGCATTCCTTGACATCCAGCCAAAAGCAGCAGGGCATGTAGTGATTGTCCCTAAAAGGCATGTACTGACTTATGATATGCTTGATATGGCCGAAGAGGCAGCATATAGTTTACTTGTAAAGCAGCTGATATTAAAGCAGAGAAACGCTCTTGGAGCAACAGGCTATACTCTTGTTTCATCAAACGGAGGATCCTCCGGGCAAACTGTGCCACATTTCTCAGCGCACATAATACCTACTTATTCTAAAGCACAGGTTGAGCTTCCGGTCATGGGCTTAATCCAACCGCAGAAAGTGCCTGACTTTGTGATGGATGATATTGTAAGAAAGATGAAAGCGTGATTCAGCGCAATAGTTTTTTGCTTCGCAAAATTGGCAAATCGTTTAAGTTCGCGCATTCTAAAATTTATGCGATTTGCACACTTAAAAATTCAAGCGCTTCGTAAACAAGGAAAGCCGGCCAGACCATCGCTTTTAATAAACCTATTACACCGGACCAAATACCAGTAGCATGAGATATGTAATATACTGCCGCACCAACAAAACCTAATCCATAAAGCGCTCCCCCACACATATCCTTAGACTCATGTTCGCAGTTTATTTTCTTTATTTACAACCACCTCTTAATTGATATTGGTTCAGCCACTATATAAATATTGCTCTTGACGAAATGCCCTGTGTTTATGACTAAACGAGAAACATTAAAAAGTACGAATGTTATCTTTCATTATATGAGTGTATTTTGTCAGGCATTAATAAGCGCCGCAAGCAGAAAAGAAGCAGATAAGATATCGGATAGTTTAGTTAATAAGAAGCTGGTAGCTGGTTCTTTGATCATAAACGGCCCATCAAGATATTGGTGGGATGGAAAAATTGTTGAAAAAGAATATTTCAATGTCCAGACTTTTTCTTTGACCAAAAATAAGGAAAAAATAATCAAAGAAGTTAAAAAAATTCAGTCAGATGAATGCCCAATCATTGCATTTTTTGCCATGGATGGAAATAAAGAATTTCTTGATTGGATAGACGATTCCGTCGAATAAAACTTCTGGTGCCAAACATTGATTGTGTGTGGATAGTGCAACCGTTTTTTGCGAAGATTAAACTTTGAATGCCCCCTAATATCGAGCGAAGGCGAGTGTAACTTTTCGGGCTTCCGTTTTTAAAACAGTTTCATGAATAGAGGCTCACTAAAAAAATCCGTAAACTTTTTAGAAAATTTTAATTTATAAATTACATATAACTATATATTCTATTATGGTTGGTAAAATGAATCCTTTAAATAGAATTTCGAAAAGAAAGAAAGAGTATTTCGATAATGAGGCGAATATTGCTGCTTTTGAAGCCCTAAAAGACAATTTTAGCGGAGAGAATGAATTTCACAAATTTATTGACAAGTTACCCGAACCATTAAAAGTAAAATTTATAATGTGTGGGGTTTTTTACAATGAAGCAAAATTAGTGCATAAAAAAGCAAATATTAAATTAATTATGATTCTTTCAATTATTGAAGAAATAAATTCTAAAGAAGACTTTATAGATTTTAAAACTTGGTGCGACAAACAAAGTAAGGCAATAAATCTAAATGAGTATACATCATTCAAGCAATTGTTAGAATATCTAAAAAGCGAATATCATAAAACACATGGTTCTAAACAAAAAACTTTAACTTTTTTTAAAGATTATTTAGGGACCGAGGATAAAAATATATTAGTTAAATATTTTAAAACAGAAAAATATTTGTACGAAAATGAAAATTTGAAGTTCAAAGAAATAGTTGATATTCTTTATCAAATGAGGAATAATTTTTTACATTCGGCGAGATTTATTCCAATACATGAAGCGGGCTCTATTGCCGGTAATATTAAGAAAAATGGTAAGGAATTTTTTGTTTCGTCTGATCTTAATATTAATGAATTTGAAAGAATATTTGAACATGCATTTATTAGGTGTTTTAAAGAAAAACAACAACCAAATATGTAAAAAAACAGATTATTTAATTCTTTTATTAGGAAATTAATTTAGATTTCATAAATTCCAAATAACATCTCGATTTTTTGTTTTCATCTTTTATGATTTCTTCACATATTTGAGGTTCTATCTTTTGATTTTCGTTTTGAGTAGATACGGCATAAAGTATACATTCATTTTTATCTAATTTATTCAAATCTAAACAAGCATCAATATCATTAAAATGTGCATAAGGTTTGATACAAGCTATTTGTCGATTTGATTCTAGTTCTTTACATAACTGTAAATCTTCATTTAATAGAGCCAGTGCAATAATGCAGGATTCTCTTCCATTGCTTGTGATTAACAAACATTTTTGGGAATCTCTATTTTGAATTGCTTGAGCCTTTAAGCATATTCCTTTCTCATTTTCATCCACATATATCGAACAATCTTGATTAATGAATTCTTCCCATCCATCGGTTTGATAAATTTGAGCAATTGTTTCCTCCGTTGTTCTTTTTTGACTTTCTTCAATAAAGTTTAGAGAATTTAAGCAAGCTACTTTACTCCATCCAGTAATTAATCTTCCTTCATCATTACACCAACATTTTAATTCAAAATTACATCGTTCAGTGGCGCCTTCTTGAAGATTTTCTTGAGTTAAACTATCAAGGGGGACTTGATTGCCAAATTTATCATTCACACAAAGAAAATAACCATTATTGGTAATTTCTTCATCCTTGTTACCTATAATATCACAAACACTTTTGTCATTATAGTAATCAGCATATGTCTTTAAGCAGTCCATTTCTGTTTCAAAAGCGTTAGAATATTTGCATTGGTCTGGGTCTTTTTTTACAATCGCTCTACAAGACCATTTTTTACCAATATTTGAAATTTTAGAACAAACATCTACTTCTGAATGTACTGATAAATCATAATAACAATTGTCCCGTTCTGTTTTATCGGAGGAACTTCCAGTATCGAAGAATTCGCAATATGTTGGATTTTTTTCTTCATAAGCTAAGCATCTTTTCATCCATATTTCGTTTTCAATGTTTTTACATATACTTTCTTGTTCAATATCACTATTTGTGCCAGTTTCATGAAGTTCTACACTATCTCCTTGAGAATTTGATAATGATTGTCTATCTGTGCATCCGCTTATTAATATAATTAATAAAATTAAAATTAAAAGCATATTCTTTTTACAAATTCTTGATTTTTTTTGAGTTAACATAATTACTATAATAAATAAGCAATCATATATAACTATTTTCTCACTCGCGATAATCCTTTTTTCGTAGAAAAACCCTTATTGTCCAAAGAATGTGGGTTCCGTTCTATTAAACGAAAGCTTTCTAAATATTTTGTTACTAAAATTTGTTTCATTTATAAATAAGTTGTCAAAAATATCTTGATTTTGTTCCAATTTTTGTCAAATGTAATGACTGTCATTTATAAAAACATTGTCAAAAATTATAGAAAGATTTATATAATAGTTGATAAATATATTACTATGGCAATATTTGACATAAGTCAGTTATCTGATCAGAATCAATGGTGGGTTGATAAGAATAATATTCTAAAGGATTTCAAGGTTAGTAGTTTAAACAAATTAAAGTATCAATGGGACCCAAATATTAGACATTTCATAAACTTAGATATGGATGTGATTTATACAATCAGGGGTCCAAGGCAAGTAGGGAAAACAACATTGATTAAGATTATAATTAAGGATTTGATTTTTAATAAGAATGTTAAACCAGAGAATATTTTCTTCTGGTCTTGTGAAAGAAACAGTGCTGATGAGCTAAATAAGTTAATTCAAACCTACATGGATTGGCGACATAGTGCTAAAGATGACAGAAAATATATATTTCTTGACGAAATTTGTGGAGTAAAAAATTGGCCAAAAGAGCTTATATATTTCGCCAATAAAGGAGCCTTTGTTAATTGTTCGATAATACTTACTGGTTCTCATTCAATGGACTTAAAACATTCTACAGAATTAATGCCCGGACGGCGTGGAGGGGATGAAAATAATCCATTAGATAAAATCTTGTTACCTATGAAATTTTCTGAATTTGTTAAATTGTTGTGGCCAGAATTCAAACAAAAAATGTTTGATTATAGAATTATTAAGAAGGATGATAGACATAAGAAAATATTTGAATTATTCGAAGGAAAGATAAGTGATGATCTGAAGAATATTTCATTATTTAAAAAGCAGCTTGATTCTCTATTTGAACTGTATTTGTTAACTGGAGGCATTCCTTCCACTATAAATGAATTCGCAAACAATGAGACTATTTCGACTAGATTGTATAATGTCTATTTAACTGCTATTATTGGTGACCTAAATAGATACAACTATAAAGAACATTACTTTAAACAGATAATTAGAGAGATATTTAATTCATTGTCAAATCCAGTTAGTTGGAATAGTTTTACAAAAAATACTGAAGTAAAATCACATAATACTGTCCAAGATTACATTACCGCACTAGAAGAATTATATATCGCTAACATTTCGTATCGATGTTCTATACACGATAAGAGAATACATTCTTTTATGAAGAAGATCTACATACAAGATCCATTTATATTCCATGCTTTACATGGTTGGGCTAATGGAAAGAAAGATTATTTTAAAAATGCAAAAGCAAACATTCTTAATTTAGAAATAAAAAGCAAATTAGTTGAAAGTGTGGTATATAATCATCTCTGTAGATTTTCCTTTGGACTGAACCCGAAAGATCTTTTTGACCCGAAAGATAATATCTGTTATTATGAAGATAAAAATAAGAAAGAAGTTGATTTTATTCTTTTATTTGATGATAAGTATTTTCCGTTTGAAGTAAAATATCAAGCAACAATCAATAATTCCGATTTTTTTGGATTTAAGTCATTCAATAAAGGTATATTAATAACTAAAGATGATTTAGGTATATACCGAAATTATGTAAAGATACCTGTATCTATTTTTTTATTATTAATCTAATTACTGCGTCCTTCAGATAAGAAATAGACTTCATTGCTTTGCAAAAGCCACTCCGTCCCGAAGGGACAACGGAACCCCTCGTCTTTCTCGGTCGGGCAAAAAAACAAATTTTTAAAGCTTGTTGGTGTATAAGATATCTGATGAATGCAGAAACAGCGATGAATTTTGGGAAAAACATCATATCTGTAAGGGATATGGATAGAAAAACAATTGAACATATCCTTCTCACCGCAAAAAAGATAGAAGAAATGCCCCAAAACAAGCGAATGGAAATCGCAAGAGGGTATACTGTCGCATCCCTTTTTTTTGAGCCGTCCACAAGAACAATGCTTTCCTTTGATACGGCTGCCAAGAATCTGGGCTGTTCTGTGATTGGGTTTTCCGGAACAGAATCCACTTCTGTTAAAAAAGGGGAAACTTTGGCAGACACTATAAGGATGGCATCTGCTTATTCTGATTTGATTGTTATGCGGCACCCTCTTGAAGGCGCTTCAAGAAGGGCGGCTGATGTTTCTGCAGTACCCATTATAAATGCAGGCGACGGGGCGAACCAACATCCTACACAAACTTTGCTTGACTTATACACGATTCTTAAAAGCAAAGGAACTCTTGACAATCTTACAATTGCACTTGCAGGGGACTTAAAATACGGGCGGACAGTCCACAGTCTCGCTTACGCGCTTTCTTTTTTCAACAACAATAAATTGCTTTTTGTAGCGCCCAAAGCACTTGAGATGCCTAATGACTTAATAGCTGAGCTTGACGGAAAAATTGAAACAGAGGAAGCAACAATAACAGAAGCGCTCAAAAGCGCAGACATACTTTATATGACGCGCATACAAAAGGAGCGGTTTTTAGACCCGCAGGAATATGAGCAATTACGGGGCACCTATGTGCTTACAAAAGATATGCTTGAAAATGCAAAAAAAGGATTAAAAGTTATGCACCCACTGCCCAGAGTTGATGAGATTTCAACAGAAGTTGATTCAACTGAAAACGCGATTTATTTTACTCAGGCAAAAAACGGGGTTCCGACAAGAATGGCATTGATTGCAATGCTTTTGGGGGTTTTGAAATGAATACAGACAATGCGCCAAAAGACAAGCTTGCAATCACGAAAATAATGTTCGGCACAGTTATAGACCACATACCAAACAAAATGTCATTTAAAATCTCAAGCATTTTAAACCTTCAAAATTCCAATGGCGCCATTGCGGTCATATCATCTGCAAAAAGCAAAAATATGGGCAAAAAAGACATACTAAAAATAGAGGGCAGGCACCTTAATTCAAGTGAACTGGACAAAATCGCGCTTTTAGCGCCCGGAGCCACAATAAACATAATAGATGATTCTAAAGTAATATCCAAAACACTTCTTTCAACACCTGCACAGGTTTCAGGAATTTTAAAGTGCTTTAATCCTAACTGTATCACAAACCATGAAAAAACAACAACAAAATTCAAAACCGTATCCCGTGCACCACTTAAGATTCGCTGTTTTTATTGCGAGCGCACATTTGATGAAGATATTCTGGAGCGTATGATAAAATGAGCAAAGATCTTAAAGGCATAAAAGCGGTAATTTTTGACATGCAGGAAACGCTTTACACCAACAGCCGACTGTATCCCGACACCGAACAATTCTTAGAATACCTTATGAAAAAAGGCATCGCCCTTGCTGTTCTTTCAAATGCCGAAAAAACCGTTGTAGAAAATATTCTTGCAGAGTTTAAGCTGACAAAGTTTTTTGACAGCATCATATGCGCCCCTGAGTACGGCACCTCAAAGCCGGACCCAATGCTTGTAGGAATTACGCTTGCGGTTCTTGGCGATGCTGTAGGCACTAAAATAAAAAAAAGCCAAACTCTCTTTATAGGCGACAAGCCTTCTAAAGATATACGATGCGCAAAGCAGGGCGGCATAAAGGCTATGAGGGTATTGCGGGGGCTTTACACCACAGAAATTCCTGAAGACAAATACGAGACCGCTGATTTTGAAGTGAAGGATTTTAAGGAAGCTAAAAAATTGTTTGCCTGATTAATTATATAATGCTGGTTCGCATATTAGTATCTTATGCCGTCTAAACTCTTTAAGACAAAAAAGTTTTTGAATATTTACACTACGCAGGCTTTTTTCTCGGCATCATCCATTTTCGGCTGGACCTTTGTTTACCTTTATCTTTTTTTAAAAGGTTTTTCTTACTTTGAGCTTGGCGTTTTTACGGTGCTCATATATGCAACCCCGTTTTTGGTGCTTCTAAAGAAAAGAAAAGTGTTTCTTAGCATCTCCATGAAACAGGGAATATTTATTAAAATGCTCACATTTGCAAGTGTTGCTTTTGCAGACAGCATGCTTGCCCTTATCCTTTGCGCTATTTTTCTTGGAATATCGCGCGTTTTTTTCTGGGTGCCTTACAATGTTGCATTGCTTTCTTTAGGCACCAACCGCGCAGGCCTTCTTTCAAGCCTTGCATTTGCGCTTCCGACAGTTTTCGGCATTGTTCTTCCGGCTTTGGGCGGCATTGTGGCAGAGGCATTCAGCTTTGAGGTAGTTTTTGCATTAAGCATTGTTATTCTTTTTGGTTCGCTTTTTGCAACAAATCGCATAAAAGAAAAAACAATTATCAATTTTGACGGAATTGTCTCATGGAGAAAAACAACAGGCATAAAGACGCTTATGATGATTCATGGCGCATGGCAGGGCATAAACTGGACAGCACTCCCGTTAATTACAATATATTTTCTTGAATCCGCAACAGCATATGGCGCTTTTTTTGCATATCTTGGGCTTGTTGGCGCCATATCATCTGTTTTTCTCGGGCACAGCACAGACAAGAACAATAACAGGAAAAAAGTGCTTTATCCTGCAACAATAGGGCTTGGCATTACAACAATTATTTCGGGATTTGCGGGCGGGCTCATCTTTTGGGCTGCAGCAAGGGGATTTGTAAGCTTTTTTGACAACCTTTGCGCGCCATTTACCTTTTCTGTTGTTGTGGACAACCATAAAGACCTTCAGCAGTCATTTATCGCAAATGAGATGTCTATTGCCGCCGGAAGAACTCTTGGCGCGGTTGTTGTTCTTTTAAGCATCGCTGTTGGAAATATATACTTTTCGCTTATATTTGCAGGCCTTTTATATCTTATGTTTCCTTTGGTATTGAAGAAAAAGAAAATATATGCTTAATCAGTCTTAATAGCGCTTGGGCTTCCGCCTGCATGCCAGCTTTTTCTCGGGCGCGTCCTTATTTCATAAATCCGCTCGCAGTTATCGTCAAGAACAATTGCCGCCCCTTTAAGGCGCGGAAGCGCATCGAAATACTCCGGAATGTCGTATTTTAGGTATGTCTGCATAATTTCGGATAATGACTGCATATCTTTTTTTGATGTAAGCCTGTGGGATATCACAAGGTCGCACTGGGATATCGCTTCCTGGTGGAGCTTGTTTGGCATCTGTGTCGCAAGAACCAAAGAGACTCCCGGCTCTCTTCCGATTTTTACCCACTGCAATAGGGGGTTTGATGCCGCGGTCTCACCAACTGCCGGCAGGAATTGGTGCGCCTCATCAATAAGCATCCATGTAATTGGCATATGGGACTCGCCTTTACCACCTTCCATAATCTCTAATTCTTCTGCGCGCCTTGCCTTCATTCGTTCCTCCAATATTTTTCGCGCAAGAAGGCCTACAACTAAAGACCTTACAGACCAACCGCCTGACTCAAGGCCAAGCTGGGAAACATCAATTATTGATAATTTTCCGGGAATAACTATGCGATATATTGATGCTGCGGTCTCGTCAAAAATTCCCCAATTGTCTGCAAGAACAAGACGGTTTACAAGTGCGGTTTTTGCTGTTTTTGTGGCATCCTGTTTTGACGCAAGGTTTATCATGTCTTTGATTGTAAATGACTCCCCTAAGTCTTTTGCCTGATCTACAACCTGTGCTAAAAGAACACCGATTTCCGTGTCAAGATCTAACTTGAATGCCAGCGCCCATGCGCCGATATCAAGGTCACTTGGCCTAAAGCTGAATGTTCCGTCAAAAGGTATTTCATTGTCATTGTAATGCTTTACAAGCCCTTGCGGAATCAGTATGTTGGGCTTAAATGCCTCGGGCTTTAATCCCCAATCGCCCAAAAGCCTGAAATCCTTTTCATTAGGTGTGTTCATGGACCAGTATATGCCCATAGTATCGATTATAAGAGAGCCTATGTTTTTTTTCACATCATCTGGCAGGGACAATAATTCTTCTGCAATTGTGCCCATAGAATAGCTTTTCCCGGTTCCTCTTTTTCCGAAAAGCCCTATTATGTGCGGCCTTGTAAGGTCAACCCTAATATTGTTTGTAAGATGCGTGTCTTTTTTTGTGCCGACAATGTGCTTTCCTATAATGCCTGTGCCTTTAAGACCGAAGGCAGTTAGGTCTTCAGGATTTCTGCCGATGACAATTTCGTGCATAATAGAATTAAGCGCTTAGGTTGTTAATATAATTTAGCATGATTCGGGCACGCCCGAGAATATGCCCTGAACGCCTGTGCAGTCAGTGAATGCCTTTAAAGCCAAGAATTCAGAACACTCCATACCGCACCCTGAAACTGAAAACATTCCACCCACAGCAAAAGTTGTTGTATCGTTCTTTAAGACACAATATGTCCCGTCATCCCTAAAAGCAACAACCTGCTTGACTGTGACATTGTTCATGCCTGTGTTGGATACTAAAGCAGATAGCGAGAGCATTTTTACAGAATAATCAACAACACCTGCATCTGTGTATATTGTTATTGTGTTCTCGCCGACTGTGAAGTTGCCCTGAGAAACCTCAATGCTTGCAGATTCGCCATCTGCCAAAGTTCCTGAATAGTTTATTGTCGGGTTTCCGTTGAATGATGCTTTTGGATTAGTTGTTTCTGCGTCCAAATCCGCTGTGTTATAAGTTGATGCGATTTCGGCTTGGGTCAATGCATTGTTGTAGACTCTCACCTCATCAATTGTGCCTGTAAATGAGTTTCCGACAACAAGATTGTCAGCATTTGTGTTTATCGCAGTTGAATAATCCGCTGTTTCCATCTCAACGCTGTTAACATACAATTTCATCTCTTCTGTCCCGCCTGCACTTCTGTTATAAGTCAATGCGATATGGTTCCAGCCGGGAGATATTGCAGCTGTAATGATTTGATTGTTTACTCTTGCAAACGCATGCGTTGCGTTTGCGTTGATTGCATACGCATTTCCTTTTGAGATTCCGTTCGCAATTTCTGCACCAACTGAGAGGATGGTTGGTTCGTTTGAGGTGTATTTGCGGATGCGGATGTCATCAAAATTAGAATATCCTTCAATACAATCCGCAGCATACCCTTCAAGATGAATTGTATCTATAGATGATGTGATTGTTATATTTTTCGACAACCAAGGTGTCGTAGCAGAACAACCATTACCTGAACAAAATACCGAATCTGAAAAAACAGTACTACTGTTTACTTCAACACGACTTACCTGTTGCGATGATGTTGAAAATCTAAAATCTATTATTGTATGTTTAACATAAAAATCCATAATATAATTATTCTCAGACAAAGATATTATTTTCCTCATTCCGGCAATAGCACCATCATAAGGAGATGCCGAACAACTAGCATATCCGTAAAGTTTGGTGCTGTAATCAGAAGAATAATAAATTGAAGAATCCATACTTTGACTTGCAGACTCGCCGCCAACATTTATGTTTTCTGTATATGTTATCCAATCGGAAATATCACCATCATTAAAATCATCAAAAAACTCAAATGTATTCGTTCCATTTGAAGCCGAACTCGCCCCCACATTCCCATAATACATATAAACAGTATTGTCCGAAGCGCCCGCATATATTTCAGGAACCTCAACCCAGAATGTGGAGTTGCCGCCAGTTATGTTGCAGTTCTCAGTCCAGAAGTCGATCACCTGCTCTTGTCCAGAAGTCTGGTTGAGCCAAGTGAACCGCGTGTCATTGCAGTACTGCTGGATTTTTCCGATATCATACAGCTCGGATGTGTTTATGCTGCCAATCTTTACCTGGTAGTCTGTAAGAATTGTGTCTTCGGCAGATGTTTCAAGGACTTTGGGTTCGGTGGTGGTGTATTTACGGATGCGGAAACCATCATAGAATACTTCTGCATCCTGATATATTCTTATTTTAATTTTATCAAGATTCGTTATTTGTCCCGCACCATGGTTATTTGTGGATAAAATGCCATCAACATAATAATCAACACTGCCGTCAGCTTTTGCATAAATACTGAACTTGTGCCATCCAATTGAACGGCTGATGCCGGTTGTAACATATGCGCCGAACCGAAGATAATATGTTGCTGAAGAACTATAATACCACCCCAGCATACTAGCACTAGCAGAACTGTCATAAGCACCGAGCAGACCATATAATCCAAGTGTGCTGCTGGTGTAATCATACAACCAGACTTCAAGAATGAACGGCAAGTTGTGTGAATAAGGATATTCATAAAAAATATCATCATTGCCGTTTGCAGTGTTACCCTTTGTCTGTATTGATGTGGAGCCAAAAAAGGATTTGGTGTTTGTATATCGCTCTTGGTCTGCCGCACCCTGTGAAACAACTTTTGTCCAATCATCAGTAATAAGCGAATCTGTAGTTTTATCTTCAAAGTCAAGGAATAATTCAAACGTCGCATCGCCGTCACTGGCATCCAATGCCGAAGGATTCCCGTAATACATATAAACCGT
>JAUVEX010000140.1 GCA_030594585.1 archaeon
ACAATAATGATACACATGACAATCTACATAGCCTCATCTCCTATAGGCGCAATAGCTGTAAATGAACAAAGAAACCCAATAAGTTTCGTTTCATTTAAAAATGACGCTAAAAAAAGGGCAGACGAGCTTGAGTCTTGTGAAAAAAAAGCAATATCCGATTCTGAAAAAAAACTATTGAGCCAAATAAAGGAAAAAGGAAAAATCATATTTGAGACAAAAAAAGAAGGATACGAGCACGAATTCCCAAATCCTGCGGGCGATTACCTGCGAGGAAATATGTTTGATATCGCCAGAAAAGAAAATATTCTAAGAGAAAAAAGCGAGCTTCTAAACATAATTCATGAAACAAGCACAGAATTGACTGTCCGAAAGATGCGAAATTCCGTTGGTGAAGACAAACTCATCTTACAGGCAATAAACACAACAGACGAGCTTGCAAAACAAGTAAACACAATGGCTATGCGGCTTCGTGAATGGTACGGGTATTATTTCCCTGAATTTGTAGAATTGACAGGCAACAACGAAAATCTGGCAAAATATGTTTCAGAAACACTCTTTAGAACGGATATAAAAGGAATTATCGTAGACGAGTCCATGGGTGTGAACCTAAAAAACGAAGATTTAGAAGAAATAAAAAAATACGCTAAAAAAATTATAATTCTTATTGATGAAAAAAAAGAGCTTGAAAAATACATAGAAAGAAAAGCAGCCCAAGTGGCTCCGAATATGACAGACATTGTCGGCGGCCTGCTTGTATCACGGCTTATAGCGCATGCAGGAACTCTAGAAAAGCTTGCAGGTTTCCCAAGCTCAACCATACAGATTTTGGGTGCTGAAAAAGCGCTTTTTCGCTTTCTTAAAGGTGCCGGCACAAGCCCGAAACACGGCCTCATATTTCAAAGCTCATTCATACAAAGGGCGCCAAACCAATCCCGCGGAAAAATCGCAAGAACGCTCGCCTCAAAATTATCCATTGCCGCAAAAATGGATTTCTACAAAAATAAAAGCGATTTAGGCAAAAAATACAAAAACGATATTGAAGAAATACTTAAAAAAGAGATGACAAAAAAAAGAGAAGGAAAGCCATTTTCTCAAAAGAAAGGCAAAAAATTTGATAAAAGCAAAAAACCATTCGGCAAAAAAAATTATGGCCGTAAAAGACGATAAGTGATAATTATGACAGTTATAGGCGTATCCCAATTCGGAAAAGATTACTGCACAAAAAATGCAACTCCTGGTAAAAAATACTACGATGAACGGATTATCCGCAAAGGCAAGGATGAATACCGTGTCTGGGACCCGACAAAATCAAAGCTTGGAGCAGCCATTTACAAAGGCCTTCGAAATGTCCCAATTTTTAAAGGAATGAAAATTCTTTATTTAGGAATATCTACCGGAACGACTGCATCTCATATTTCAGACATTATAGGCAATGATGGAGTCATATACGGTGTTGAATTTTCACCCCGTTCAGTAAGAGACCTAGTGCCTATGACAAAAAAGAGAAAAAATGTCGTGCCAATATTAGGAGATGCAAGAACACCTGAAAACTGGGCAAACAGAATAGAAAAAGTAGATATGATTTACGAAGATGTAGCGCAACCGGACCAGACAGACATACTTGTAAGAAATGCAAAAACATTCTTAAAAAAAGGCGGGCATATTATGATTGCAGTAAAGGCCCGAAGCATAAATGTCGCGGTAAATCCAAATGAAATCTTTGCTCAAGAGCGAAAAAAACTCGAACCTTATTTCACAATAACCGATGCAATAAACCTAAATCCATTAGAAAAAGACCACATTTTCTTTGTCGGCAAGTTACGGTAACGCGTGTTACCAAAATTGTCGCATGTAACAATTTAGGAAACCGAGGGATTAATCATCTTTCGTTAAATCGTTTGTTATGCATCCTGAATGAATTGAAAGTTATGGGTGCGGTCAAGTGAATAAAGAAGTCTATTTTCTAGACAAACACATTTTTATAATTTTATTGTTTCATTCTAACTAATGAGAAAACCTCGATTGAACGTAATTCATGTAATTGTTCTTACAGTGCTCGGCATACTATCGCTTATGAATTTAACACAATCAAATGAATTAAATGAGTGTTATAATCAAGCA
>JAUVEX010000036.1 GCA_030594585.1 archaeon
GTTCTTGAGGCTGTTAAGCAAAAAGGATATGCAATAAAAACATTTTCTGATATGGCGATTGCTGAGCTTGCAGAAGATTCGGGCCTTAAAAAAGAAGATGCTAAAGCAGCTAAAGCACGAGAATACGACGAGGCATTTAAAATAGGAAAAAAAGAGGATGCAAAAGAAATCATCAATATAATAAAAAAGGCAGGATACAATACAACTGCAGGCGGCAGGTATTATCACATTATGGGCAAAAATGACAAAGGAAAAGCCGTAAAAATACTTACCGCCCTTTTCAAAAGAAAATACAAAAACATAAGAACAATAGGGCTTGGCGACAGCAAGAACGACATACCAATGCTAAAGGAAGTCAATGTTCCTGTGATTGTCAGAAATTCTGCAAATAAACCGCTGGTTGTTGATTTTAAGGCTTATCGGACAAAACAGGAAGCCCCTTTGGGATGGATGGAAGCCATCCGTAAATTTGCATTAAACAAGGCCTAAATCTTTAAGTTTTAGGTACGTAAGCATGAATTCCGCATGCCCCCACGTCAAGGGCAAAACCCAGTATGCGATGCTGTTTTCCTTAAAATCTTTTGTGCGCATGACTTTTTCTGCTTCTTCACGGCGGCCGCTTTTATAATATCTTCCGATATCCTTTGCTTCTTTCTGCCATTCTAAAAATGATTTTTTTGTTGCGATGTGTTCCGGGATAAGGCCGTTTTTGTTGTACTTTAAGAACCAATCAAGATATTTTTTCGCTTTTTTCAGTTTGCCTGCGTCAAGATAATACTGTGCCATCCAGCCAGTATACATGCTGTAAGGTCCGTAGCCGCCATTGTTTCTTCCGGGTTTTCCGTATTTTTCCATATGCCTTTGGATGCCGCCAAGTTTCTTATTGTATAGGTTCTTTTCAATAAATTCTGCGGTTTTTTCAATCAATTTATCATTTGCAGGCAAAATCCCAAGGATGTATGCCCCAAGCTCAGATATATCTGCATCAAAAATATTTGTGTTGTTTCTAAGTTTTATGAAGTGGCTGTTTTTGACCATGCGCGCCATAATGCCTTTGCTAAGCTCTCTTTCCATTTTTGACCAATGTTTTTGGTCTTCTTTTTTGTTTAAGGTTTCTGCAATTTCGCGTGCTGCCGTAAATCCCGCATATGCGCATACATTCGCCCATATTTCAAATCCCGCTTCCATTGGGGGCCATTCGTGTATGGAGTTCATTGAAAATACAAGCTGTTCTTCTTTTATGTAATGCTCTTCTAAAAAACGCGCACCAAGATATACTTCATTCCAGTGATTTTCAAGAAATGTCTTGTCTTTTGTTTTTTTGTAATATTGATAAATCATAAAAAGAACAAGCCCGTTGCAATCTGCCTGTGGCGGGCGATAGCTTGCGGATGCTCCGTCTTTTGTGTATCGTTGATACCATTCACCGGTTTCTCCCATAAGGCCTAACACAAATTCGAGTGTCTTTTTTACCTGCTTTGTTTTGTTGCATTCAAGAAGAACACGAAGAATAAGCATAGAATCGCGCGGGTAAAGATATGGGTATCTTCGCCCAGGGGGACTTGCAAGTATTGCGCCGTTTTTCATTGTTACAGAATCAATGACTTCGGTACTTTTAATATACAATTTTTTAAGTGCTTCTTTTTCCTGTTCGTTGAACATATGTCTAGTTGGTTGCAACTAGTATATATTCTTTTTGAATGTTAAATTTTTATGAGCTTTAGGCCGTCCGGCGTCATATCGAATGGGTGTATGAGTGTTGAGTGGTTGGTTCGCCTCATTTTTCGTATGGTGATTGTCCTTTTATAGTCTTCCGACACAGGCACGAAATCAAGCCTGATTACACTATCCACAAGGTATTCTATAATTCCTGAGCCTGAAAGCCCGTCGCTTGTCTCACCTATCTCTCCTGTAAGGACTGTTGTCACACCCAACTGCCTTAAATGTTCAGTCAATCCCATAAGGGCTACTCGTGCGGTATATTTGTCCTGTATAAACATCTCAAGAATGGATATTGAATCAAGTACAACCCGTTTTGCATTCACTGCTTTTATGGCTTCTGCAATCTTGTTTGTAAGGGTCAAAAGATATGAGCGGGTAATTCTATTTATGTCATCTCCCAGAGGCTTGTCGGGATATATGGGTTTTATGGATTCGAATTTAAGAAGTTTTTTTTGTTCTACGGCTTCAAGATTCCAGCCAAACATGGCCATCATATCGCCTTTTATGTCGTCTTCCCGCTCTTCTGTTGTTATGTATACTCCGGGCTCTCCCTTAAGTGCTCCTGCATAAAGAAAGCTTGCGCAGAATTGCGTTTTTCCGGTTCCTGTTTTTCCGACAACAAGATTGACAGAACCGTTGACAAATCCGCCCTGTATCTTATCGTCAAGACCTTCGATACCTGTTGTATGCCTTTCCATTAAAATCCACTCCTGATAATTATTGTATATCCTTCATATCTTTTATTTTTCTTTTAATTTCCATTAAGTCATCTGCTAAATTATTTGTATTTGTTGAATATATTGTTTTCTCTTTTTCAAAAATTGAGGAATCATGTGCTGGTTCTTTTGTTTGTTGTTGTGGTACGGATGCTGGTTCTGTTTTAGGTACTTCAGGTGGTGTGGGTACTGTTTTAAACGGGTTTGTTGTTATCTGTTTCGGCGGTATTTTAGGGTTTGGTTTTTTCCTGAATAATCTTTTAAAGAAACTTTCTTTTATTTTTTCGTTTTGTTTTTTAGGGATATTTTTAGGGGTTTTTTTCAGTTCTTTTGTATTTGTTTCAAAGACAAACTCTTTTCTTTTTTTCTTTTTGAATAGCTTCTTAAAAATACTTTTCTTTTTCATATCATGCTCTAGAATGACATCACTCATTTTTCTTTTTGACTTTTCCTTTAGTTCTTTTTCTTTTTCAACACGCTTTTTATCTTTCTTTTTTTCATCTTCCAGATGACGAAGTTCGCGTATTTTGAAATGCCTTAAAAGCGCTCTTTCTTGTGTGAGCTTTGCAACCTCGCTTTTTAATTTCAGGAGTTTTTCTTCTTCTTCAGCCATTATCTTATTGAATGTTACCTCATTCATCTGCCTCATGAAATACTTCTTTTCGGTTGATTTCCGGGTGGTCACTATTATTTTTTCCTGGCGCGTAAGCTTTCTTATCTTACTGCTTATTTTTGCATACGGCAGTATGAGATACAGGAGAAGATATATGGATATTAAGGAAACTAGGCCTGCATATATAAGTTCCCATTTATTTTCATAGATGAATTTTGTTGTCCTTAAAGGTATTGTTTCTGCCCATACTTGACGAATTAAGTTGTCTGCCTCTATGTTTGCGGCTTTAAGATCAGGATAATTGTCGTATTCTATTGCCTGTTCTGCTTCTATAATATAGTCAGCTATTTTGCCTGTTTTTTCTTTTAACGATGATGTATTAACACCTGCGGCAGAAAAAGAGTCTAATTCTTCGTTTAAGTCTTTAAGGCTAGTTTTTATTGATTCAAGATTTATTTGTTCTGAATTTTTGTCTACTTTTATTTTCAAAGTCCTTGTTTTTTCAATATTGTAGTTTTCGTTGTATAGTGTGATGTCTGCATAATATGTTCTAGGCTCAATTGAAAGGTTTGCATAAACTAATATTCTAAAGCTTTTGTCTGCACCAACGGCAAGTTCAAAATTTTCATCAATGGTTATGTTAAGCGGAGTGTCGCTTGTTTTTGTGCTGACTGCAATAGGCAATTCCCCTGTGTTTGCGATTGTCGCCATAATAGAGTCTGCAACTCCTTGCGTTATTGTTCTTTCAGTATTTTCAATAGTGTAATTAAAGTTTATTTCGGGGGTTTTATTTTCCGGCGTAACCATTGGCGCAAAACCGCCAATTGAGGGGCTTGAAGTGCTGCCGCCACCGCCCGGAGGAGGAATAGTTCCGCCGGCATTTGTTTTTATAATCGTTGTTGCTTCTCCTGTGTTGTTGTTATAAGTAACATTAACTATTAACGGAATGCTCGCGCCGGCAGTTGATGATGAAGTAAGAACATTATCGTACCTGTACAGGCTGTCGGGCGCATAGAAAGGCATAGTATATTCAGCACCAGTATAATACAACCAAAGATTTGTGACAGATGTTGAGTTCAATACCTCATTTCTTGCGTTGTAGAGAGATGCTTTCACCAGGCCAAATGTTGCTGATGGGTTGTATTCTGAAAGAAATGAGTAATTAAATAAAATAGTCAATGTCTTTGACACATTGAAAGACATGTTATGCCCTCCTGTGATGTAATTGCCGTCCTTTGTCGCGTTTGCAAAAATGTTGTAATTCCCTTCTGTGTCATTGGTCTTTATTTCATAAGAATAGTCATCGGCATATATGCCGCCGCCGCGCTCAGAAGTCTCGTTTTTATAGTATTTCGTGATGTTTACAGTCCAGTTGGCGTTTGTAACCGTGTTATTGTTTATATCCCGAAGATTGATTTCAACATTCTCCCCGCGGTTGTATATTGTGTGCTCAGGAGAGCCAAAGTGATACACATCAGTAACATTGAAACTAAGATTCGCAGGTCCTGAAACCTCGCCGCTCCAGTTGATATTGTCGCCAAGGTCGTATGCGAATATTTTGACTGTATAATTTCCTGTCTCATTCAGGTTGTTGCTCAGTGTTATTTTCCATAGGTCATCAGATATTTTGCTTGTGACTGTCTTGTTGAATTCTCCTGAAGGCCCGGCCACATTTGCAGTTGCATTCTGGACATAGGTCCCTTCGTCTGTTATGTTCGCGTATATGATGAAATCCGTCTTTAGGTTTGTCTTGTTTGTTGTGTTGTACAAAAACCAGAAATCGTTTACTGTTGGGGGTGTATTGTCTTCCAGTATTACTGAGATGTTTGTTTCATTCAGCAGGAACATCCCCTCAAGGCTTGTTGAATTTATTGTCATATTTATGCCTGTAGTTCCGAGTTCTGTTGCATTTAGGTCCCAGGAAATGCCTTCTGCAATATCTTCGAAATAAAGACAAGGAATGTTCTTGCTCATGTTTTCCCCGGCACTGTAATTAAGGACTGTCTTGTTTCCAATAGTAAGATTTACTGTTATATTGTATATATCGCCGATAACAGCCTTTATCTCAGGCATGTAAGTGTAATTGTTATTGACAAGCATTATGTCCTGGCCGTGGGACATTAATGCGGGGCGCCCGAAATTGACAAGGAAACTGCTTGCATCTGTTCTTTTGGTGGTGCTTTCATCCAATATGGTTTCAGGAGTTATCTTGTATGTCCCGGATCGTGGTGGAAAGTATGAGAAGTTATAGATAATGCAATCCGGCACATCATCTGTCAGGGGTGCAGTGTGTGCCTCAATAGAATATATATTGAGCCATTCGCCGCTCTTGTTCTGGACAATCTGGATTTTTTCGACCTTGCCTTGTGTTTTCTCAAAAATGCTCGTGTTTGTTGTGTTTGGCGGATTGACGCCGGATGCAACAAGTATTCTCTCTAATACGGGTTCAGGTCCGTCAGGACCCAACTTGAAAATTGTTTGCACATAATAGTAAACAGACACATTCGCATTTCCGTTGGCATCATCCCACAAGAGTTTGACATTTTTTAGGGAGTATGTCTTGTTGAAAGTTATGTTAATTTCAACCGGTGCAGAACCCCCGCTATATGTTGTTCCAATCCAGCGTGTGCCCGTATTGTTGTCTATTGTTGCATTAGGGTAGTCAGGCGGGTTGTCCCCCCCGGTGCTTGAAGCTGTCGCGCCGTAGGACAGAAGCGCCACATTTTTGGAATCCCCTTCCAGTTCGTAACAATCTTCTCCATCCACAGTATAAAAATCATAATTGAGGCTGTTAGTTGTAAGCCCGAACTCATTTGCAATTGTAAGATTAACATAATTCGCATAAGAGAAATTGCCCGCGAGCATGACCTGCAAAAACTGTTCCTCTGTAATGTTTATTGTGCTGTTTTTGACATCAACAAGAACATCTACAATCTGCGGGTACTTGTCCCTGGTTGTCGGCGTTCCGTTTGCAGGAATCGCCTTTATCTTAAGATTCACAAGCCCGGTGTTGTTCGCATAGACATTTTCCCATACAACCCATGTACTGTTGTCATTTTTTCTGTTGCCAAGCTGCTGTACAGGAAAGCTGCTTGTATTGATTATTGCCGGATTGCCTGACTCAATAGATATATTCAGGCCCCACACATCCCCCTCACGAATGTGAATGTCTGCGCTTATGTTGAATGTCTGGTTCTTAAGGACAAGGGCCTGCGCCGGAAGGCCATTATACATTACATTGTATACCTCCGCCACCCCAAATTCAACATCAAATGTTGTTGTGTTTGTCGCAAACTTATCATACACCCCATAGCCGTCAACATAATCGAAAACATCAAAAGTCACATTATACTCTCCGGAAGACCATACCGGTGAATAGCAGTAGTAAACATGCTCTGTTTCAGATATTGTCTGAAATAATGCCATTTCACCACATCCACCATCATTAATCTCTAATTGTCCTGTGGTTTCATTGATAGTTGTATAATTCCATGTTGCAGTAACCAGGTCAATATCAGTTGCGTTCCCCTTGACAGTGGCGTATATGTGCGCCATCTCCCAGACATTGATATCATCAACACTTCCATTAATTGTAAGATTCACAACAGTCACAGTTGAAACCGCTGTGTCATTGTATAATGTCGAATTGTCAAAAACAAATACGCTAAAGTCATAAGTCCCTGTATGGGTGGCATTGTATGTGCAATCATTATATCTACTGATGCCGGAAGGAATATCTCCGTACTGAAACGGAAAGGAGCAATAATCAATATCAAAAGCTGTTTCATTATAGGTTATCTCTGTAGTAACATTAAATGCCGTGCCAAAGTGCCAAGAATCATCTATATTTTCGAAAGTATGGCCGAAACGAACCCAATCGCCAGCATATACATATATTGGTGGTATGGAATCGTATCCTGAAGCCGTGCCATTGCCGGTCATTTTAATGTATGGAGCAAGGATTGATGTGCTGTCGTAATACTCATAGTAACTGGAACCAAAGAGTTTTGAATACCATCTCTTGTTCAATTGATTATTTGCAAAATATTTTGGCGTTGCATAAAAAGTTGTATCTACATCAACATTGAATGTTGACCCGGGATTCACATATATTTCACACATAATGAAATTGACTCCCTCATCTATTTCATTCACATGATATTTGCTTATGTTGATTAAACCTTCTGTTCTTGGCCCGCTGATGCAGTCAACTGTGGAGTTTCGTATATCGTAAACTATGTTCTGGGTTAGGTCGTAATGAGCAGTATAAAGGACGGTATGAAATGTGCATGCATCACCACCAGGGCAAGACCCATAAACATTTGTGGTTGCATTGAACAGTTCCTCATGCATGGCATGTGTTATCTTATCATTGTTGTCTGTTATGATGTTTAGGGTATAGCCATATATGTTGAATTCCCCCGCCCATACATCTCCGGCAAAAACTGCCAGAAAAATACATGCAAAAACAAGAATATACTTAACGCTAACCATGAACAAATATATGATTAGAACCTGTATATATAATTTTTAATTGCGAGTCCTACTTTACGCGCAATTAAAAAGCTTGAAAATGCATTCAATTACTAAAATTTTTATGATTTTTAAGAATTTTCAATCTCTTCTTTTTCTTTTTTAAGCGCATCAATCTCTTTTTTTATTTTTGATTCCTCGTTTTCAAGCTTTGTCTCTTCTGTTTCAAGCGAACCTATTTCCTGGACCAGTTTTCTTTCTTGTTTTTTGATTTTCCAGTTGTGGTATTTTTTTGTGATTTTTGCAATAGGGCCTTTTGGGCTTATTGCGGGGTCCTTTAATGTGCTGCTTTCTTTTGGCGTAAATGAGAATTCTTCTGATTTTTTTCTCTGAATATGTTTTTCTTTTTTTGCGAACTGTTTTTTAAGAAGTGCTGTAAATCCGCCCATGTTTTGTTTCAATTTGCCTGAGACTTTGTATTTTTCAATCCCTTCAATTTTACTGAATTTTCCTCTTTTTAAAAGTGATATGGATGTTTCTAAATCCCTTATTTCAATTTTAGTATCATTTATTGCGCTTTGCTTGTCTGCCATTATTTTGTTAAATGTGGCTTCGTCAATCTGCCTTTTGAAATACTGGATTTCTGTTGCTTTTCTTACTTCGGCTAATTCTCTCTCTCTCTTTCTTAAATGCATAAGCTCTTTTTTCATCCAGATATATGGAATCAGAAATTTTGTCGTGAATAAGAAAATAATTAATGATGAAAATATTCCGGCAATCAGCTCTTCTTTGTATTCGTTCAGCCACAGGATTGTTTTTAGGCCCAGTATTTCTGCCTCAAGTTTTGCCTTTTCTATTTTTGCCGCGGCTATTTCTGCTTTTAATGTTTCAAGGTCGTCGTTATTTATTGCGGTTTGTGCTTTTATGAGAATGTTTGTAAGGGTTTCATACCTTTTTTCAAGATTTTTGGTATCAACGCCCGTGGTTTTGTATTGGGATATGGTTTGTTTTAGCGAATCTGCTTGTTCTTTTAGGTTTCTAAGGGAACCAACAGCCGGGTTTTCTTCAACAACAGCAATTAATGTTTCTGTTTCTTTAAGCGTGCCTTTTTCTGCGGTAATTGTTATGTGATATTCATTGGGCGTAGTTGTAAGGTTTGCGTAGATATCCAGAGGGACGCTTATCTTGTTTTTTGGTTTTATCGTTGCTGAGCTGTTTGTGTCTATTTCGCAGCATTCTTTTTTTATTGT
>JAUVEX010000145.1 GCA_030594585.1 archaeon
CAATTTTCTTTATCTCTTTTTTGAAGACATCAGTAAGTTCTACATCGTATTTTTGCATAAAAATATATTGAAGTGCTTTTTATATAAAACTGATTAATTCAAGAATCTTTCAACATCGCGCCAAACGATATTTAACATTATGAGCTAATCAAGAATAAACATAACAGACAAAATAATTGCTGTCAGTATTGGCTGATGCAAAAGATATATGAGAAGCGAATTTCTCCCAAGAAACAATAACGGCTTTAGCTTTGCTGATAAATCAGGTATTAAAAAGCGCCTTTGCCCTTTCGCATAAAAAGTATTTCCGAAAAATATTCCAAGAAGAACAACACCGAACCACGGGAATATCGGGAAATAATCAAGTGTGTAAAAAACTTCCGGCCGCAAGCCCAAAAAAAGAAGATAAGAAAAACCAAAAACAGATTGTTTGAGATAAAAACCAATTACTACAAAAATAGCAGCTAAAATAAGATTGAGATATCTGAACTTAAGAAAAGGATACGCAAGCGCAATAGAAAGCCCGATAAAATGCAGAACCCCGAAATAAATGGTTCCCGTGGGCAAAAAGACATATGTAACAGCTGTTATTATAAGCCCCCAAGAAAAGATTTTACCCCCTCGCAAAAAATACTTCTTAAAAAGTGAAAAACCAGTAATTTTTCCCTTCGCGCGCGAATAGCTTATAGTCAAGGAGACACCAACAATAAAGATAAAAATAAACGCTGATGTTCTGCCAACAAGCCAGAATAATCCAGACCATAACTCAAAACCAAAGCCCGCAAAATAATTGAGGTCAAAAAGCGCGTGGTATAAAATCATAAGCATTATAGCAATACCACGAAGAAAATCCAGTTCAAAAAATCGTTTTTGTATAGTAACCATATTGCTTTATTGGCGGAGCATATTAAAAAAATAGGTTCATTGATAAAAAAGAAAAAACACCGGACATTTCTGCCCGGCCAATGCATATTTTAGTTTTACCGATTTGCTTTTACAATCCTTAAGTCTTCTTTATCTACAATACGGTCATTGTTTAAATCAGCGCCATCGTCGTAGTTTTCATTTCCATATACGGAACCAATGTGCTCTTTTACAATCTTTGCATCCTTTTTGTCAACAACCCCGTCCCCGTTGGCATCACCTGCAAGCCATACAGGAACATTTCTCATTGTAGCGAATTCTGTGCCGTCAAGGTAATGTATCTTAAAATATACAAAATACCCTTTGTAATTTGCTGAGTTATATATGTGTTCAACTTTAAGATGCCCGTTGTATGGCATTATGCCATACCTTACAGTTCCGTCTCCAAAGTATATGGAGTACACTGCTTTTTTTGCCGGGATTGTGTTCATCATGAACACAACAGGAGAGCCCACATTGTTTGCGTTGTGGGGAAGATACATTCCCAAAGAAGGCATACTTGGGTCCTCCGGATAGCTTGGAGTGCCTTCAGTATCTACATCACCGGAGTATGCCGGCTTAGCATACGCAGAGAAAGGCATTGCCAATACAAGCACAAGCACTGCAATCAATAATGCGTTAATTTTCATATTTCCACCTCTTTTATGATTGGATTATGTGACTTGTTTTGAAAAAAGAATATATATGTTGTTTTTTTGTTGGGTGTTTACCCGAATAACTATTGCAATTGAGTTCTATATCTCACTAGAGAACAACAGCCAATAAGCTCAGAAGCCCTAAAACAATACAGAACTTAGAGAACTTTATTTTCTCTGCAAGTTTCATAAGCGCGTCAATTGTTGCAACACCGAATATGAATGCGAAAAATATCGAAACCAATACATCGGCAGTAAAAGACACACCACCCATAAGCCCAAGCCCTAATTCAGCCGCAAGAACAGCAGGTATGCTCATAAGAAAGCTCAGGCGAAGCGCATCTTTTGCATTGTATTTTCGAAAAAGAAGAACTGATGTTGTTATGCCTGAGCGGCTTAATCCTGGAAGTGCTGAAAACCCTTGTGCAACACCTACAATAATGCTGTCTTTAAGGCCTATAGATTTTTCCAAAGTTTCTTTTTTCTCTGCTTTTTTTTGGATAACGCCGGT
>JAUVEX010000103.1 GCA_030594585.1 archaeon
CTGCTGCAGAACAGCTCTTATAAGCAATGTTGACTTATCAGAAGAGATTTCACACTTCAAAAGAAAAACAATTGCAAAAGAATGAGTTTTCTTCGTTACATCAAACTTTTAAAGCACTAAACCTGTTATGTTCATGATGCTTCCGAAAGGTGTAATCAACGGCGAACTTTTTAGAAAACCCTAAAAAATCAAAGATTTTTGGGGCCTCGAAAATCTAAAGATTTTCGCAGGAAGTTCGAGCAAAAAATTCAACAATACCTAAAATGTTCATGATGCTCCGATGGTGTAGTCCGGTAATCATTCCGGCCTTTCAAGCCGGGGACCCGGGTTCAAGAAGGCATTAACGGCAATTCATTCGTTTTTCCCTGAAAATCCCGGTCGGAGCATTAATTTTTTTCTAAAGACTTTAAAGTTTTTCTGTTCAAGTAGTAACATGAATGGAAAAAACAACATATTCTGGTGATTAGATGTCTACTCCAAAAAATTTCGATGATTTTGCCGAACAAGTAAAATCTGAAAATGTGCAAGTTTGGGTTACTCTTGTGATATCCAATAAAGGATGTGGAGAAATAGTATATCGTACACAGATTAATGATGAATTAGTTCAATATAATCAAGAATCTTCAAGAAAAGACTGTAAAGGAAAAAATCCGAATGAAATGTACGAAGCATTAAGAGAAGAAGCAAAAGAAAATCTTGAATGTCTTGATATAATATGTGGTGTGTATTATGACGTGTCTACTTTTGGTGGTGATATGAGAGACTATGATGAGCTCGACACGTTAACAAAATACCTTTTAGAGGAACCTTAAAATTAATTTATTAATAAGCGCTGTTGTTTAGAATCTAACATCCCTCGGTTCAAACCAGAAGGATGTAGCGTCGTCGAAATATCCGCATTCAAATTTGTCGAGCGGAATACCTGTTCTTGCTGAAAGCATCTTGGCGTAGAAATAGGTTTGCGTTGATGCGTATTTCTCCTTGTGGGCTTTTGGTTTATAGTCGAGAATAATAATTTTTCCGTCTTTTACCTGGAGAACATCAATATGGCCTGAAAGCGGTAATCCAATATCCATGTGGTTATGAAGCCCCTGCATCTCTATTGGCTCAAGCCATATAGGCACTTCGCATGCAATTGAGGTGGGGTCATTTTCAAGCATGAATAACTGGACTTTAGAATGCGCTGATTTGAAGCGGTCTTTTAGTTTGTCAAGCCCTGCCTGCGCAAATTCGCATAATTCATTTTTATCGTCTTCGCGCAAAACAACTTCTACAGGGAACTTTAATGCAGAAGACCTCGCACCTTCTAAAAACGGCTCATCAGGGCAGGCATCAAACATGTGGTTGAGGTAATCTTTTAGCGGCGTTGTTCCGTTTGATGCAAGATTTTCAAGATTATTCATATTAAGCCTGTAATGATAGAACCAACCGTGCTTGAAGGATGTTGTCTTTATCAACTGCTGGACTGGTTCAAAAAGCAAACTCATCAAATATCTCCCTTGATAGAATATTGGATGGGTTGGTTAATATATGTAACTGCTTTCGGCACGCACCAACAGAACAATATATAAAAAGCCGAAATAAAATAGCGGCTATGAATCTTTTTCCTTTTGACACTGTTCGTTTAGGCCAAAAAGAGTTTATGGATGCGGCAAAAAAAGCAATAGACTCAGAAACACCCTTAATTGTCCACGCACCCACAGGCATTGGAAAAACCGCGGCGTCTTTAGCTCCTGCAATCAGCTATTCTCTTGAAAATAAAAAGAAGGTCCTGTTTTTGACACCCCGCCACGCACAGCACAAAATTGTGATTGAAACACTCAGGATGATAAAAGAAAAATATGATAAGAACATCAAAGTTGTTGACCTTGTAGGCAAGAAATGGCTCTGTGGGCTTCCTGAAGTAGAGTATTTGAGCGCTTCTGAATTCAGCGATTACTGCAAGCATAAAAGAAAAGAAAACACATGCGAACTTTACAAAAACACTTATCCTAAAAAAGAAGGGGTATTAAGTGAAGAAGCAAAAACCGCAATGAAATATCTTGACAGAAATATAATGCATTCGGATGACGCAAAGGAAAAATGCACAGGTTTATGCCCTTACGAAATATTTACCCGGCGCGCAAAAAGCGCGGACATAATCATTGCAGATTATTTCCACATGTTCCACCCAAAAATAAAAAACGCATTCTTAAACAAGATAAAAACAGATGTCAAAAATATTATATTGGTTGTTGATGAGGCGCACAACCTGCCTTCCCGCGCTCGCGCACTTCTATCAACAAGGCTTACAGATAACCAGCTTATGCGCGCATCAAATGAAGCAAAAGACATAGGTTTTGAAGAAATCGCAGAAGATCTTGAATATCTTAAAGCCAAACTCACAAAATTTGCAAAAAAAACACTTGAAAAAAAAGACGAGGTGCGCTTAAAAAAAGAATCATTGCTTGATATTATTGAGTCTGTAAGGGGCGTTGACGAATTAACAGAATATCTTAACAAAATAGCGCAGCATGTCCATGAGCTTAAAAAAAAGTCATTTTGTTCCGGGGTTGCCGGGTTCCTTGAATCGTGGATGGTTGGTGATTTGGGGTATACGCGAATACTTCAAAAAAAGAAATTCAAAGAAAAAGAATATTTCAGCTTCTCGCTTGAATGCCTTGATCCGGGCATTGCGACAAAAGAAGTTTTTTCACAAATCCACACAGCAATACTTATGTCCGGAACGCTTACGCAAACAGCAATGTATGGTGAAATATTGGGAATCCCGAATGCTGATTCGCTTGTTTTAAAAACACCATTTCCCGCCAAAAATAAAATATCTCTTGTGGCGCCGGATGTCACCACAAAATATTCTGCAAGAAACAGCGACCAGTTTTCAAAAATAGGAAAATATATTGTAAAGACCGCAAACAAGGTTCCTGGAAATGTCGGTGTTTTTTTCCCTTCGTATTTTGTCCAAAACAAGATATATGAACTTGTATGGCGCTCAATTGACAAGCCCGTTCTTATGGAACGGCAAGGGATGTCAAAGGGTGAAAAATTTGAAATGTTTGAAGAATACAAAAAACATTCAAAAAAAGGAGCAGTCCTTTTTGGTGTTGTCGGGGCAAATTTTGCAGAAGGTGTTGACTTTCCGGGAAACTTAATGAATGCTGTTGTGCTTGTAGGGCTTCCTTTAGAGCGGCCGGATCTTCTTACAGAATCGCTCATAAACTACTACGATATCAAATTCAAAAAAGGCTGGGAATACGGATATACTTATCCTGCTATGAACCGCGCGATGCAGGCGGCAGGGCGATGCATCCGCTCAGAGAAAGACCGCGGGCTTATTTTATTTCTTGACTCAAGGTATTTGTGGCCGAATTACAAAAAACT
>JAUVEX010000089.1 GCA_030594585.1 archaeon
AGTAATAAAAACGCCTGAGTGAGTTAGGCTCATTTCGCACAAAAAATCCCCATTGGTGACTTTAAACGCGCCCGCAATTGGGTTTGAAATGATTATTTTTTTGCGTTCAGGAACATCTTTCATAAGGGAATCTATCTGAAATACAATAGGTTTTCGCTCATCCATAGTAAACACCAATATGTTACTATATTCAAGTAATAACTATATAAATGTTTGTTTTTCAATCTTAATCTTAAAAACAAGCCACCACACCAATCCAAGAACAAACCCATTATTTTTTCAACAACAAACAAGAGATATATAAAAACTTGCCTTAAAAGATTACATTGTAAAAAAGCATTGGTGATGTTTATTCTAATAGGGGAAGTATACGGAAAAACAGGAACAAAAACCTTCAGCTTCAGAGCATACAAGTCTGTACAGAAACTGGATTTTGTAACCATAAAAGGTGCAGAAGACCAGTGGATACTCTGCCAGATAGATAAAGTAGAAAGCCACCCGGACGGAAAAAACATTGCATTATGCAAAGTTATCGGCTGGAGGGATTCAAGCTCACTTATGGCTCTAAAAATTCCCATAAAACCCGCATCACTCGTTTACAGTGCAGACAAGAGCGTTATTGAAAAAACACTTAAGCTCGACAAAGACGGCCTTTATATCGGGCTTCTTGATGCAAACAAGGATGTAAAAGTCTTTATGGATGCTGAAGGGCTCATAACAAAACATGTAGCCGTCCTAGCAGCCACTGGCAGCGGAAAATCATACACGGTCGGGGTTATTTTAGAAGAGCTTCTTGAAAAAAAACTGCCTGTAGTCATAATAGACCCGCATGGGGAATACACATCCCTTAAATTCAAAAACGACAACAAAAAAGAAATTGAGATGATGGAAACCTACGGGATAAGCCCAAAAGCATACAATGTTGTAGAATACAGCCCGGACCCAAGAATAAACCCCGGCTCAATCGCATTGAAATTCTCAGAAAAAGACATAACCGCAGCAGACCTGTCACAGATATTTCCCACAAAGCCGACATCATCACAGATGACGGTCCTTTATACCTCGATCCGTGAGGCAAAAGATCACAAAAAAGGAGCGCACACGCTGGAAGACATCATAAATTTTACCGCAAATTCCGAAAGTTCATCAAAATGGAATGTAATAAACATGCTTGAGCTTGTAAAGGATTTAGGCCTTTTTTCTGAAAACCCTACAAAACTCTCAGATATTGTAAAACCCGGTCAGGCAAGCATAATAAACTTAAGGGGCGTATCCCCCGAAATACAGGGAATCGCAGTATATAAGCTAATAGAACAGATATTTGAAAAAAGAAAAGTCGGAAGAATACCGCCAATGTTTTTGATAGTTGAAGAATCACACAATTTCTGCCCTGAAAAAGAAGTTCGCGCATCATCCAAAATAATACGGACTGTGGCTTCCGAAGGCAGAAAATTCGGCCTAGGGCTATGCATAATAAGCCAAAGGCCGGCTCGGGTTGACAAAAATGTGCTTTCACAGTGCAACACGCAAATAATACTTAGAATCACAAACCCAAATGACCTAAAAGCAGTATCTTATGCAGAAGGTATAACATCCGGAATTGAGACAGAAATCAAGAACCTAAACCCCGGAACAGCCCTTATCTTAGGACAGGAAATGCCGCTTTTTGTAGATATCCGCACCAAAAAATCAAAGCATGGCGGTGTCACAGTAAGTGTTACAGAACAGCCGGAAATTGAAGAAAAAATACTCACATTTTCAGGCGTTCGGCTTTCAGATGCTAAAAAATCTCTTGGCGAAGACATAAAGGCCATATACTATCCTTGTTTCCGTGTTGAAATCGCAAAAAAATACTACCTCATAGACGCAATAAAAGGAAAAATGCTGTATTTAAGCGATAACGCCATAAAAGAGTCCGAAATATCTCCTGAAACATCCCTTGCAGGAAAAGAATTTACACCGCGGCCAAGAAATGCACCCATTGACGGAGATGTATTAAACCCTAAAATACCCGAAAGTAAAATTAAAGAAGAACTAGGGCCTGCTCTTGGTGGTATAAACAGCGTAAATCTTGTGTATTATCCATACATTCTTGGGAAAAACTTCATGATTGACGGAATCACAGGAATCAGAAAAGAAATGGGTTGATAACTCACTTATATGCATTTTCCATCCGCACCGCAATCACCAGTTATCAGAAACGCTCTAATCTATTAATTCCAACACGAACCAGACACATATGTTTTAATGTTTTATATACTTCCTCCACAACCCACAGGCGTAATATCGCAGCAGCCCTCAACAGAAGCATCACATATTGTCACTTTAGTTTCGCAGTCTTCAATTATTTTTTTAACGCACATCTCTTTTGTTCCATCAACAAATGCTTCTTCAATATCTAATACATTGTGCTCTATTTCCGTTGATGCCTCTTCAGCACAAGGACCGGCATAAGTCACAATTATCGTATCTGCGTTAAGTTCTGCTTCAAACAAATCGGCAAAATTATATTTTTTCACAACCTGCGACGCGGATGCATGGGAAACATACTTTAATGAAGACGCCAAGTCAAAAGCATTTGCCCTTGTAAGTGAATTTATATCCGCACAAATGGCCTTATCTGTAACGGATACTCCTGCAAGAAGCGCCACACCACCCATTATAAGGATTGCGGCAAAAATCAAAATCATATTTGTTGCTTGAACCATATTAACACCAAAATACACTTTATGTAAGAGCTTTTGCAACTGCAGCCGCAAGATCTGTAAAAAAACTGAACTTATCCCTTAACTCAATCAAAGATCCGGTAAAATTATTTATAACAAAAAAAAGCGCAAGAAGACCACAAGCCATTACAATTAGAGCCACTGCCTGCATCGGTATTTCCATTGTGCCCTTATTTCTTTTTTTAAACATATTGCTTATTTGTTTTTCTGAAATAATAAAGTTATTCAATAACGCGGTTTTTCGCGCTAAAAATATATAGTTATCACTCAAAGGAATACAGATGAGAATATTATGCACTTCTGACTTCCACAGGAGCGACAAAATTGTAAAAAATGTCCTTAAAATCCTAAAGGAAAAAAATATAGATGTTTACATAAATGCCGGGGATTTTCTTTCAAATGATTTTGCGCGCGCTTTTTTCAAAAAACTTAAAGTTAAGACTTTTGTGGTTTCGGGAAATTGGGACTGGGACCTAAAATACAATGGAAAAACAGTATCTATCCTTGAAGACGAAATTGAGAAATACAAAGGATATTGCTTTCTTGGCGCAAACCCGGATTTTGCGAATTCAAAACATCTCTTAAGCCTCACAAAAAAAATACCTTCTGAAAAACTCATATTCATATCGCACTCGCCGCCGTATAAAATACTTGACAGAATGTGGAATGGTGCGAGCATTGGTTTTGTAGAATACACAGAATTTGTCAAAAAGAAAAAGCCACTACTTCATGTGTTCGGCCACATACACGAAGACAACGGCTTCAAAAAAACAAAAAACACGCTCTTTGTGAATGCAGCACTCGCAGCATCGAAAAAAGCATACATTGTTGAACTTCCGTCAAAAAAAATAGAAACCGTGATGCTTAATGAGTAAACTATTTTTTCCAAAACCATTCAAAGAACGATACAATAATCTTCTTGGAGATGAAGCAGAAACATTCTATGAATACTGCGAAAAGCCATTAAGAAAATCAATAAGAATAAACACACTCAAGGCAGATAAAAAAACAGTTGTTAACCGCCTAGAAAAACAAGGATGGAAACTAAAACCAGTTCCGTGGTGCCCTGTTGGCTATTGGGTCGAAAAAAGAGGTGAATGTGCCCTTGGAAACACACAGGAGCATTTTATGGGATATTTTTATGTCCAGGAAGCCTCATCAATGAT
>JAUVEX010000128.1 GCA_030594585.1 archaeon
GAAATCAACAGGACATTCGGTGTCAAAAAAGCAAGAGTAGTTCTCATGAGGCGCGGTCCGGACCCTGGAGACTCAAAAAAAGGGCCTGTAAATGCAATAGTTCCTAACCCCGCAACCGTTCCAAGCCATCACGGCCCTGATGTAAACTCAGTTCTGCCTGATATGAAAATAGTTACAAGTGCAGTAATTGTCCCTACAACTTTGATGCATATGCATTCTGTAATGGTCGAGCTTGAAAAAGAAGCAACAACAAACGAAGTAAAAGAGCTTTTTGAGCGCGCGCCAAGAATAATAACTGTTCGTGCAAAAGAAGGTGTTGAATCAACAGCACAGATTATGGAATACGCACGCGATGCAGGAAGAAGCCGCTCTGATTTAAACGAAATAGCTGTGTGGGAAGAAAGCATAAATGTCTTAGGAAACGAGCTTTTCTACATGCAGGCAATACACCAGGAATCAGATGTTGTGCCTGAAAACATAGATGCTATAAGAGCCATGATAGGACTTACAGAAGATGCAGTAAGAAGCATGATAAAAACAGACACAGCATTAAAACTTAAAAAATGGTGGTAATTTGGTATCCTTAGAACAGCACCTGACAGATGCCGCTTGCGATGAAAAGCTAAAAAAGCTGATAATTCTTTTAAGCCAACAGGCAAAACCCATAAAAGACGCGTTTGTAGAAAACCAGGATTATGCAGGAACCACAAACATGCATGGTGACAACCAAATGGAGCTTGACAAGTGGGCAGACGAGCATCTGATAAAAATCTTGAGAGAATCACAATTAATAAAGACAATAGCCTCTGAAGAGCAGGAAGACATAATTGAAGTAATAACACCGGACAACAGCGGTTTCGGGGTAACCTTGGACCCTCTTGACGGCTCTTCTCTGATTGCTGTGAATCTCGCAGTAGGCACAATTATCGGAATATACGGAAACGGAGATGTGCTTGAAAAAGGGAAAAACATGAAAGCTGCAGCGTATATACTTTACGGACCGCTTACAGTTCTTGTATACACAATAAAAAACGGAGTCCACGAATTCGTACTTAATGATGATGGCGAATTTGTGCTGTTGCGGGAAAATATCACAATGCCTGAAGGAAAACTCTACTCTCCCGGAGGGCTTAAAAAAGACCACACAGAAAAGCACGCAAAATTCATTCAAAAGCTTGAAGAAACCGGCCACAAGCTAAGATATAGCGGCTCATTTGTTGCTGATTTTCACCAGATTTTAAGATATGGCGGCATATTCTCTTATCCTGCATTAAAAGAAAAAGAGGACGGGAAACTACGCCTTTTGTTTGAAGCAAACCCAATAGGATTTATAGCAAGGCAGGCAGGTGGCGAAGTAAGCACAGGCCTAAAAGACATACTTGAAATAACCCCCACATCCATTGACCAGCGAGTGCCCATTTATGTCGGAAATAAAAGCAAGATAAAAGATCTTGAAGAACATTTTCAATCGCCGAAATTTACCAGCTCAAGCCAACAAAATGAGGCGTTGAAAAGCTTGAAATCAAACAACCACTTTGAAAAGAAAAACAATCCAAAATTTCATGATATGAAAGAAGATATGAAAGACGAAAAAGAAGAATTAAGAGGTGTTTATGATGACGAATAATTGCAATCCTTTACCTGGCGGAGTTATTTTTAATGCGATAAAAGACAAGAATGCGATAATAATGGCTTCAAACATACGGTTTGTACCCGGAGTCGCAAAAGGCATGCTAAAAGCCGCAAAAGACACAGACTCACCCTTGCTGATTGAAATCGCAAGATCTGAATCCAATCTTGACGGCGGATATACAGGAAACACACCAAAAATGTTTGCCGATTTAATAAAAAACGCAGCAAACGAAGCCGGATGTACAAAATGGGCGCTTCATGCAGACCACATAGGCATCAAAAAAGGCGATGAAAAAGAAATAGAAGACACAAAAAAACTCATACTTGCACAAATTGAAGCCGGCTTCACATCATTTGCAATAGATGCATCCCACATATTCAACTTTGACGGAAAAACAGTTTTAGAAGAACTTGAAGGAAACATAAAAGCAACAACAGAAATTGCAGAATTCATAAAAGAAGAATGTGAAAAAAAAGGTCTTGAAAACTTCGGCCTTGAAGTAGAAGTCGGTGAAATTGGGCGAAAAGACGACTCAGGATTTATAGTTACAACTGTTGAAGAAGCAGTGACCTATCTAAAAGAACTAACCCGTAAAGGAATCGTTCCGCACACAATTGCAATTGCAAACGGCTCCACACACGGAAACATTTACAAAGATGGTGTTGTAGTGGCGCAAAGCTCAATAGATATAGACCAGACAAAAAAAATAGCAGAGGCATTAAAAAAAGAAGGCATAAAAACAAGGATTGCCCAGCACGGAATCACAGGAACCCCTCTTGAAATTATTGCAACCCAATTTCCAAAAGGAGATATATTAAAAGGAAATGTGGGCACCCACTGGCAGAATATTGTCTTTGAAGTGCTTGAAGATCATGAGCCCGAACTTTACAGCAAAATACACTCATGGGTGTTGGAAAAATACGCGCAAGAGGGAAAATCAAACGAAGAAATTTTCGGCAAGAATGCCAAATTCGCGCTTAAGGAATTCTATGATGATCTTAAAAACATAAAAGATGAAACAATACAGGCACTT
>JAUVEX010000062.1 GCA_030594585.1 archaeon
ACTCTTTCGGCTGTCATGCCGATTATGCCGGGCAGCCGTTTTTTTAGATTGCCCATTATGACGCCGCAATAGTTGTTGTTTTTGTCCGGAAAGCAATTTTCTTTTATAGTATGAATGCCTATGGATTTTTCTACATTTACAAGGTATTGAAACACACATATTCTGTCTTCGCAGTTCTTTTTTTTCAGGTATCCTGTTTTGTTGAAAACAGCACCGCGGAGATTCCCTTCTAATGCATTTTTTGCATCCTCGTACTGCATGCTCAATATATCTGATACTTTTGTATGCATGGCACTTACTTCAAACAAAAAACTTAAATATGTTTTTACTTTATTGAAGTAATAAAACGCGTAAAAAAGATTAATTAAATAAAAACTACGAAAAGTTGGATAATTATATACGGTTTTAAGCTTTTTTTGCAGCCTGTCCGCTATACACAATAAAAAATCATAAAAATTAGATTTGGTTGGTGGATTTTTAAGCTTTTTTATTGTAGCCTATCTGCTACACACAATAAAAAATCATGAAAATTAGGTGCGATTGGAGGATTTTCAAGCTTTTTTTACAGCATATCAATTATATGCCGTAAAAAAATAAAGGTGTTGTTTGCCGTAAAGACAAGCACAACACCAAAGGAATCATCTTACCCTATTTCATTTATCTCCCTTGAGGAGTCAGCTAATTGTATTAACGAACACAAAAATGTGTTCAATTAAATAAATTAACTCAAACCTTTATATGTATTGTTGTTGCGCAGAATATAGTTTATTGTATGTGATTTTTAACAAAACCACATACAACAGAAATAAAAAAAATGGCTTATTTTTTGCCCGTTTTATATCTTTCCGGCTTTGTCCTTGATTTTTCTGCACCAATGCCTTTGTTCGTTAAGCCTCTTGATTTTTTGCCTGCACTTGTAAGTCCCCTATGGACTCTTCGTGTCTGTTTTTTGCCTGCAATCCAACTCAAGTCTTTGTCTTTCTTTATAGCATTGTGGTTTTTATCAACAAGAATCACTTCAAACCAAAAATGTTTTCCGTCTTCTGCAACATAGTATGAATTCAATACTTCCAAATTTGGGTATTTTCTTGAAGTCCTTTCTTCTGCAATAAGCTGCCTTGATTTTGAAGGCGTAAATTTTACAAACCCTGCTTTTTTCGGCTTTCTTCCCTTATGGTGCCTTGGCCGCTCCCTTCCACCACGGGGAACTTTTGCGCGCGCAACAATTATGCCCTGCTTTGCCTTGTAGCCTAGTGACCTTGCACGGTCAATTCTTGTCGGCCGCTCTATTTTCTGAACAGAATCTCCTTTTCTCCATTCAATAAGCCGTCTTTGCCATTCAGCGCCAAGCGCCTCTCTTGGCTTTTTCCATATGGCTCTTACATACTTGTAAAGTCCCATTTTATCACATCCGTTTTCTTTTGGTTCTATCGTTCAGGCATAAGCGCCCACATCCTAGGATAGAAATAATCAATACATACATGGTGTATAGAAGATTTAAATAGTTTATCGTAGTTTTACGGCTTTTAAATCATTTATTGCTCTACAACAAATGCCTCAAAAGATTCAAGCTGGCGCTCAATTGCTTCAATTGGTGTTTCAACAGGCACAAAGCATCCTTCTTGCGGTTTATTTTCCCTGTAAATTCTGCCGGGATTTACTATCTCGAGTTTAACATAGAGTTTTCCATCCAACGCAGCAATACGGCCGCACAAAAAGTCATTTTCAACCACGACGCCGGTATGTTTTAATGCTGTGAGATCACAATAAGAAAAAAACGCGCGTGATATTTGGTTCTTGATTCCGCTTATGTCTTCAACACTCAAATCTGAATTGTTTGAAATCGTATAGTTTATCAGAATATGCTGGCCTGCATTTTTAGGCCCGTAACCTACAATTGATTTTTTAAGCAGTTCCATACTATATAAGAAACAAGAGAGTTTAAATATTTTTCGCCATCAGAAAACTTCTTCCAAAACAGGCACAACCTGTTTTTTCCTTGAAAGAACGCCGTTGAGCCAAACTTCGCCATTAGTTAATTTCTTATTGTACGCTTTTTCTATTTTTTTTGTATCGCCAACTGCTAAAAGAAGGCATCCTTCTTTTATTATGTCGGTTATAAGAAGAACAGAAAGGTCGAGGCCCCTTATCTCTTTTATGCGCGAAAGTTCACATAAAAGCTCTTTTTTCCTGGGGACAAGGTCCTTGTAATCAACAGTCTCAACTTGGGTTATTGATACTTTGGAGCCCGACATATCATACTCTTTTCTGTCCATCTCAAGAATGTCTTCTGCAGTCATTTTTCCCCAGACAGACTTTGCCTTAAACATCTCAATTCCAAAAGATTCAATGTCTTTTATGCCAAGAAGTTTTGCAAGCTTTTGGGCTGTTATCTTGTCTTTTTCTGTGGTTGTGGGGGACTTGAATATAATGGTATCGGATACAATTGATGCCAAAAGTATGCCTGCAATTTTTTCATCCAATTGTGTTTTTGTGTCAAAATACATGTTTGCGATTATTGTGCTCGTTGCGCCAACGGATTCTGTCAGAAAAGGAATCGTGCCTTGGGATGCGAAGTTTATGTTGTGATGGTCAAGGACCTCAACAACTTCGCCTTTATCACGATTATCTATGGATTGGGCTTCTTGGTTGTGGTCTACAAGTATCATTTTTTTGCCTGTGCTGTCTTTAAGCAACATGGGTGGCGCGATTTTAAATTTTTCAAGCACGAACTTTGTCTCGTTGTTTATATTGCCTATTCTTGCGGCAACAACATCTTTTTCGCCAGTTTTTTCCTTAAAGTCTGCATAAGCAATGGCTGAACATATTGAGTCTGTATCAGGGTTCTTATGCCCGAAAATATATGTTGTCATTTGAATTGCACCTATACGAATCTTTGGGTTGCTTGATTTTTATATAGTTTGGTGTTTGAAAAAACGAAACCAATTTAAAGAAATGAAACAAAGTATTAACAGTCTTAGAGATTGATTAATATGACGCATACTGAACTTTCATGGTTTCTGTTTATGATTTTTGTTGTTTCTGCATCAGCTGTCGTACTTTTCAAGCGATGGAAGGAAGATTTTTACAATCCCCTTAAAATAAGTTACTGAATTACCGCAAACATATTTTAAAACAAAAAAGAAATAATTCTTTAAGGTTATAGGTTATGGAAAAAATATTCATTTTAGACTCAACAGCATTTCTTGAAGGCGGTGCGGGCGAATTTCAGGACAAGGCAACCGCAACAGTATATGAAGTTTTAGAAGAGATAAAAAACGGAAAATCCGCAATAGAGCTTGACCGCATGATTAGGATAGGTATGGCCGTAATTGAGCCTAAAGATGAGTCTGTAAAAGAAATAACCGGCATCCAAGAAAAGACAAATGACAAGCTTTCAAAAACAGACACAAAGGTTCTTGCATTGGCATGCCAGTTTAAAAAAAATGGAAAGACCCCGGTTCTTGTAAGTGATGATTACGCTATGCAGAATATATGCAAAAACTTAGATATTGAATTTCTGCCGATGTCAAAAAAAGGCATTACAAAGAAATTTCGCTGGATAAAAATATGCGACAATTGCGGGCGAAAAATAAAGAATGATGTTTGCGATGTCTGCGGCGGCACTGCCAAATTCAGGCCCACAGCATAAATTTTATGACTGTTTCTTACCGGGCTCCTTAGAAGACATCTGGATATTCATCTCAACATAACTTCTTATTGCGGTTTCCGCTATGACGAGTATTATGGGACCTATTATGAAACCCATCATGCCGAACAATGCAGGCCCTCCAAAAAAGCCGAGAAGTATTGTGAGTGGATGGACTTTCCCGACTTTTGCACCAATATACGGGCGCAAAAAGATGTCCGGAATAACATTAAGCACCAAAACCCCGAAAACAAGAACATAAAGGGCAATCAATTCATTTCCTATCAGATACTCGTAGGCTGCAAGAGGCACATATACCCACGCCATGCCTATCAGGGGCAAAAAGGAAGTAATACCTATAAGGACTGCAAGAATCCACGCATACGGCACGCCCATAAGCTCAAAACCGACCCAAGCAACGGCGGCCATAATAACAGACATTGTTATGTATGAGAAAAACAGGACTTCAAGAGAATTTTTAAGGCCATTTATTATGCTTAAACCAGTCCTGCAATCCCTGTAAGGCAGTGTTCTTACATACTTAACGATTGTGTTTTTAAGGCGGATTCCGTCCTTCAAAAAATAATAAGTTGCAAAAAGATAGACTACGATATTTACCAGTATTGCTGGTATGCTCTTAAGATTAGCCATAATCTGCTCTTTTGCATATGTTTCAATCAATGATATCAGTTCCTGTGTATTTGTCAGTGATTCTGAAAGGCCGAATGATTCAAGCTGGGGCCTTAATAACTCCAGAACTTTTGTGACTTCATCTACAAGACCGGAAATCTGAGAAACTACGGGTGCTGCATCCCGTACAACCAAATTCACAAAAGCAAAAAGCGATGCGGCTATCAAAAATATTGTGATTATCACTGCCAGATTATAAGAACGGACAAATCTTTTTAAGCCAAAAACCAATGGGTGTAATATGTATGCTGTTATTGCGCCCAGAATTACGGCATTTAAGAACGGGAGTATTATAAGGAGCGCTGCTACAGACACCAAAAAAAGTGAGGTAAATTCAAAAGACCAAAGTTTCATAACAAGTATATGTTTTATTCTGTTTTATATATTTGCCCCCGGACTGCCAAAAATTTCAACAACATTTAACTATCTTGTGCGAATGCGCCATAATTTTTTGAATCCACACAAACAGAACGATAGATATTGGGAGAATCACACTGCTTTTTACCGAAAAAAATAGTTGTAATTGGATCATATTTGTATGGTTTTGAATCCGTGCATTCAACCCATGTATTGATGCAAATCATATCTTTAGGGCAGTTGTTTAAATCTATGCGGCAGGGTGTTTCTTCAAAAACAGGTGTTGAAAGGAAATCCCCGTAAATAAAGTAGACTGACAGTATGGAACTAAAAAAAACTACAATCGCCAATAATTTCTCTTTTTTTGTGTCTCTTTTTTTGCGATCATCCAAAAAAAGGCCACCACCGCCACCAAAATACAGCTGTAGAAAACCCATAACACTTTTTTGTTTTTTGCAGTTATATATTTTTCTGCGCAATTATGCGACTTAGTTACTTACAGGCAAAAAACAAAACTATATATAATTTAGTATACAATGTGTTAAAATTTTACAAACCTCCCAGGTGATGCAGAATGAAATTATGTGATAAATGCGGAACACTTATGAGCCCTTATAAACACAACAACAAAGTAACGCTTGTGTGCCCTAAATGCGGCGAAAAAGCAGCAATACAGAAAGGCGCGTCATTTAAGATAACCGAAAAAATCAACCACTCATTAAAAGATACCATTGTTGTGAATGAAAATACTAAAATGACTCTTCCTACAACAAAAATAGACTGTCCCGAATGCGGACACCCGGAAGCCGGCTGGTGGACGCTGCAGACAAGATCCTCTGATGAACCTGAAACACGATTCTATCGCTGCACCAAATGCAGGAACACTTGGAGAGAATACAGCTAAATTTTACAAATATATTTAAAATTCCTTTAAATATGGTTTGTTTATGGAGTATAAACAACTGCCTGCAAAAGAAATGAAAATACGGGATCTTACTTCTTCCAATATGCGTGTAAGGATTACGGGAACGGTTATAAGCAAGGAAGACAACGGATTCATGCTTGACGATACTACTGGAGCCATAAAAGTCATAT
>JAUVEX010000044.1 GCA_030594585.1 archaeon
AAAAACATATTCTGAAGAAAATATAGGGATTATTGTAAAAACCGCGAACCCCAAAAATCCTGAAAAATCAGTGCTTATTGCTGCGGGAAATACGCATTGGGGCACAAAAGCTGCAATAAGGGCAATAACAACCATGGCTGACGAAGTTTTCAAGGATTACAGGAAAGAGGATTCGTGGGGTGTGATTGTGCAGGGTTTTGACCTTGACGGCGACGGGCGGATGGACGCTGTGAAGATTATTGAATAGGGGCGGAAGCGAAGAAATAAAAGCGTTCGAAAAAGTATACATATTATTAATGATTTGTTGATTTTATGTGTCCGATAACTGTTTATAAACCCACTTCACAGGAAATATGTGGTGTGCCTATTTGCGCTCGCAGGACTGTTTGTAAAATCAATCCTGATTCATGTTATACCTACAGGATGTGGCATTTGAAACAAGAAAATGACGGCGTTATTCCACGAAAGGATCAGGTATTTCATAATGGGCGCTTATTGTATTGATTTGTTGGTTTTATTGATTTTCCTCCCAGTCGTCAGGAACAATAGATGTTGCAATGACCACACCGCCTACAATTACAAGGAGTACGACAAAAATTATGATGAATGTATTGGAAGAACCGCTTGAAGGTATTTCTTCGCATTGTTCTTCATACCTGCAGTCTGAGCAGTCGCAGGATTCACCCAAATCGCAGAACCCGTCGCCGCAATAGTTTTCAATAGATTCTTCTGCGTCTGAGTTGTCTTGAGGTGTTGATGCCGCCTGTAATACTGTTACAGATGTTTCTATTTCGTTTGCTTCTGCCTGAAGTGTGTCGAGGAGGTCTTTTGCTTCTAAATATTTTTCTGAGGCATAAAGCGAATCCAGCTCATTTATGCTTGCCTGCAAGCTTTCAAGAGATTCTTCAACATCGCCAACATATGTTCCTTCTTGCTGCAGTGTGATTATTGCCTGGTGCAGGGAAAGTCGCAAAGCGTTAAGATACTCAATATTATCTGCAAAGTCATCAAAAACAGTTATAATAATGGTTGTGGAATAATCATCATCATTAATTGTCAGGTTTATTGTTCCTGTGTATGTTCCGTCATCTTCGAATTCATCCAGTTCTATCTCAATATATCCTGTATCGCCTGCGGGTATTTCAGGTGTGTAGGTTCCGGTAACATAGTCTTTTAAATCTCCTTCAATATCTGCGGTGATGTTTTTGAGTATGTATGTTCCGTTATTTTCTATGGGAATTGTGATTGTTTCCTGCACTCCTGTAAGAATTTCAAAACTATACTCGTTCTCAATTGCAAAATCTGTTGAAAGAATGATATCTAAAGATATGGGGATTTCGTATGTCTCGTCAGATATGGTTATCTCAACAGCGCTTGTAAGCTCCCCTAAAGGCATTTCATCATCAGGAGATACGACAATATAGAAATAAGTATCTTCTCCCGATGCAATGGTCTCATCAAGGTCTGTTGTGTTGATTGAAACATACGATGTTAGGTTTTTAACAGCAATGTCAATGTCGTCTATTGCGCTTCCTTCGTTTGTTATTGATATTTTGGTTTTAATTTCATCAAGAGAATCTATATCTAATTCAAGTTTATCGGGTGAAAATTCAATGTCTGTGTATGTCGAAGAGGTGCTTACGGTAAAGTATTCTGTTGTGCTGTAGATTGTGTTGTATTCGTCCTTTATTTTTATCTCAATTCGGTATTCTCCGTTATCGGCATTTGATGAAATGCTGTAAGATGCTTTTCTGTAGTTGTTTTCAAGCGTTGTTTCACTGTTTGGAATTGTCGCTATTTTATCGTCAAGCGAGTCATAAAAAGTGAAATTTACTTCACTTGGAATCGGGGTTCCTGAAGCATTTATAAGAGCAGCACTTATATATACTGTTTCTGCGGGGGCATAAACTTCTTTTAGCTGTGCAATATCTATGTGATAAGGTCGTACATAAAATGTGGTTTTGTATATTTTTTCAAAACCGCTTGTGTGTGTTATTGTGCTTGTTATATTGTAAATTCCTTGTTGTGTTGTGGGGGTTGTAAACGAGGTGCTGTGGTTGTTGTTTTCATTAAGATAGATGTTTTTAACAGAACCATTTGGGTATTCGATGGTTGTGATTACATTATTAAAATAACCATAGTAGATGTTTTTTGTGATGTTTATAAGAATTGTGTCACCCATACTGATTTCACTTTTGTTGATATTTACATTGGCGGTAAAAGGAATTGCTTGATAGATTATATGCACCCCTCCAAAATCGCATGTGCTTATTTCATTTGCGACAAAATCGATAATGCCTACTGGTGCGTCTGTCGGGATTGTAAATGTTTCCAGCCAAAAGGACTCTTGTTCGTTTATTTTATTGTATGAATAGGACGCATTTATAATTCCACCGGTTTTTATATTGCGCACACTATAATAGATGTCTCCATTGGTTGTGCTTATTGATAGGTCATTTGAATCTTCAAGATAAAGGGCCATTGTTATGTTTTCCCCCGGAAGCCCGCCGTATTCGTAGTTGTTGTATGCTGGGTTGACTGTTGACGGGAAAACACCAACAGTTCCAATATATACAGGAATGATTGTGCTGTCTTCAAGAAATTTTCCGCTGTTGGAGTTAAAGCACGATGCATTTACACTTACAGTGCCTGTTGAAACACCTGAAATTGTGCCGCAATAATGGCCATTATTCGTAATCTCGCTTCCGTATGTTGAAAAGGTGCTGTTGTATGTTGAAAATGTCCCTGTTTCTGAATCGGCGCCGTAAGAATAGTTATACAATACGGTAAAATCGCTGCTGCAGCTTGAAAAATCTGTTTTTACACAAATAATCAGGTCGTTATTTTCTGTTGTGTTCCCGCCAAAAGGTATTTTGATTGTTTCTGATTCAACAATTATATTTTCATCGTGTTCTGTCACCGCATATGCCGATGCAGATAAAAACAGGGTAATAGCAATCAAACTAAACAAAACCTTATTCATACAATAGTTTTAGTTGTCTCGGTTTATATGTTTTCCTTCAATTACATAGAGGGTTTCAAAAAACAGTTTTTTTTCTGCAAGTATTTTGGCGCAGAACCCGTTTTTTTCAAGAAATTCGATTGTGTTTTTGTGGTTGCTTAAAGAAGAGTCTACAACAACAATCCTGCCGTTGTTTTTTATATGCACAATTGCTTGTTTTAGAAAGCGGTCTGTCACTTTTCTTCCATCTGCCCCCCCATCCCACGCAAGTGCGATTGTTTCATCTATTTTTTCTTCTGTAGGCACATAAGGCAAGTTGAAAACAATAAGGTCGAATTTTCCTCTTATTTTTTCAAAAAGGTCGCTTTTAAAGATTTTGACATTTGTAATGCTGTTTAATTCTGCATTTTTACCTGCAAGCCTGACTGCCGCAGGGTTTATGTCAACACCCGTTACATTTCCTGCTATTTTCGCAAGAAACAAAGACACAATGCCTGTGCCAATGCCTATTTCAAGAACAGTGTCTGTTTTTTTTGCGTTTATATTTTCAAGAAGAAAAAAAGTATCGTCATCAGGCTCATAGACATCTTCTGAGAATTCTATCTTTAGTCCTTTGTATTCGAACATGAGTTAAATTAGAAAAATAAAAAATAAAAAAGAAAAGAAAGGGGCATTACATGCCCATGTCCATTCCTGGAGGCATTCCGCCGCCCATACCGGGAGGCATACCACCACCGGCACCGCCTGAAAGCTTTGATGCTGCAATTACATCATCAATTCGCAGTATCATTTCTGCTGATTCTGCAGCGGATGAGATTGCCTGAGTTTTTATTTTCAGGGGCTCTATAACATTCAATGCTTTCATGTCTGTTATTTTGCCCTCAAAGACATTGATTCCTGTTGTTGTATGTCCTGCTTCGTGTTTTGAGCGCATTTCGACAAGCATGTCAATAGCGTCAAGGCCTGCGTTTTCTGCCAAGGTTCTAGGAATTGTTTCCATTGCGTTTGCAAATGCATTTACTGCGAGCTGTTCTCTGCCACCTACAGTGTCTGCGAATTTTCTTAATTCTTTTGCGATTTCAGCTTCCGGAGCCCCACCGCCTGCAACTACTTTTCCTATTTCAAGCGCTGCTGCAACACCACCTATGGCATCTTCTACTGCACGGTATATCTCTTCCACAACATGTTCTGTTCCGCCCCGAACGAGCATGGATACTGATTTCGGGCTTTTACATTCCTGCACGAAAATCATTTCATCGCCGCCGATTTTGTTTTCTTCAACAAGGCCTGCAAAACCTAAGTCGCCTTTTTCAAGGTCATTCAATGATGTTACGATGTTTGCGCCTGTTGCACGGGCAAGAGCTGTCATGTCTGATTTCTTTACGCGCCTTGCAGCCAGGATTCCTTTTTTTGAAAGGAAGTGCTGCGCCATGTCATCTATTCCTTTCTGGCAGAAAAGAACGGTTGTTCCGGAATCAACGATTTTTTCAACCATGTTTTTGAGCATTTTTTCTTCCTGCTCGACAAATGCCTGAAGCTGTGATGGGTCGGTGATTCTAATTTGTGCGTCAGTTTCTGTTTCCTTTACTTCAAGAGCCACATCAAGAAGGGCTATTTTTGCGTCTTTTACTGTTGCGGGCATTCCTGTGTGCACTCTTTCTTTATCAACGATTATACCTTTTACAAGCTGGGTCTCATCAGTTGATGCGCCTTCTTTTTTCTCTATTTTTACATTGTCAAGATCAATTACGACTTTTCCATTATTTGTTTCTGCAACAGATACAACTGCATCAACTGCGATTTTTGCAAGAAAGTCTTTTGCTGCTTCAGCACTTTTTCCGGTCATTGCAGTCATTGCGATTTTGTTTAATGTGTCTTTATCGTTGATAGTGACCGGTGTTGCAATCTTGTTTACAACTTCAAGTGATTTTTCTTTTGCAAGCCTGTAACCTCTGGCAATTACTGTTGGGTGGATGTTTTGGTCAATAAGTGTTTCTGCTTCTTTTAGAAGGCTGCCTGCGATTATAACAGCGGTTGTTGTTCCGTCACCCACTTCAGAATTTTGGGTTTTTGCGACTTCTACAAGCATTTTAGCTGCAGGATGCTGGACATCCATCTCTTCTAAAATTGTGACGCCGTCATTTGTAATTACAATATCTCCAAGAGAGTCTACAAGCATTTTGTCCATGCCTTTTGGCCCTAAAGTTGATTTCACTGTATCTGCGATTGCTTTTGCAGCGGCGATGTTTTGTTTTTGCGCGTTTTTGCCTGTGTCTCTTAAAGCACCTTCAGGCAGTATAAAAATCGGTTGTCCCCCGCTAGATTGTCCGTTCATATAATTTCTCCTCCTAAAATTTCTTTTTTTCAAGAATGAATATGTTTATGTGCGTATACAGAATTTGAGTTAAAGTTTTATATATGTTTCTTTAAGGTTTTTGAAATTCGTTTTTGTTGGCTGTTCTTTTAAAACTTTTCAAGGACTTTTGATTTTAGCTGTCCTGCAATGTCTTTGTTCTTAAGAATTATTACCGTTATATCGTATTTTTGTTTGAATATTATGTTTGAAAGCGTGTTTAAATCCATATCAGGCACAGTTTTTGCAGTGTGTATTTTTTCAATATTTTTGTTTAATTCCGGAGGGAAATATATTTGTATTACAATATCATCAAAAACCACAAATTCGTAATTTACATCCATAGAAATACCCATTTTTGCAGGATATCCGAGTTTGTTGAAAAATTTTATACACCCAACCTCTGCAAGGCTTTTTGCGCCAAAAGACATATAAAATCGTTTTGGGTTCACTATTTTTTTTAGAAGAGAATAATTGTTTTCATTTAAAACAATGGGCCACCACGCATGTGTCCAATAAGAACAGCATGTGGTGTTTTTTCTTTTTTCATCTAAGAGTGTTTTTTCAAAAAACAGCAATATGAAGCGATCCAGATTTGCGATATTGTCAAAATGAATGGATTTTATTTTGCTTTCTCCAATCAGTTTCCAGTCAAATGAAGGCAGATTATTGACATAAGCATTCTCAAGTTTTGTTGCAAAGTGTTGTATATTCCTAATCCAGTCTATGTTGATTTGATATTCTTTGTTATTTTTTTCAAGAACGCCTGTTTCTTCAAGGGATTTAAGGCTTTTATGCACTGATTGGTATGTTACCTGAGTTTTGTAGATCTTGCGCATCTTATTGTGTATTTTTCTTGCAGTTAATGGCCAGTGAATGCTAAGTAAATAAATTATCGTATCTTTTGTTGACATATTTTCCTGTGTTCCGGACAATAGATTTTCGTAGACCACGGCATATATTGTTTTTTAATAATTTTAAACCTTTTGGTTGATTTTTGTTAAACAACCAATATATCTGTTCTTTTTACAAAATAGCTTTATTGCAGATGGACCTTGGGCTTGGTGGGAATCTGTGGGTGTTCGCCCGTGAATTTTGCGGGCGAACCATTCGTTTCATTTAGAATGAGCAGTTGGCTTAAAGGGTTTAGCCAAGTATATTATCATCAACAACATGCATGCCGTCTTTTTTAATTTCTAAAGGGAAAACGCCATGCTTGTGGTTTGTTCGCCGCATCTTTCTTACTTCTATATTTCTGAAAGCCCCTTCACCAACGCCTGTGTAATAAAGAACAATAACGCCGTCTGCAACAAATTCCTCTACTCCGAAACGAGACAGCTTCTTTTTCTGGTCTTCGGGAATCTCTGCTGAAAGGATTGTTGTTGCTCCTGATTTTTTCAGGCTTTCGACAAGCTGGTAAAGCTTTTTTCTGATTTTATATTCGTCGTTTATATACATGCCAAAAAGAGAAGTTGAATCAATCGCTATTCTTTTAAACCCGTTTACTGTAATGAGGTCTGCAATCCTTGTAGATATATCTGAAAGCTCAAAAGGGTCAAAATATTCGCATTTAAAAGACCCGTCTTTTTCAAAGCGCTCAAAATCCCAACCGTATTGTGCGGCATCTTCCTTGATTTCTTTAGGTGTTTCTTCAAGGGTTATAAAAAGGCCTTTTTCACCTTTTTCCAGGCCGTCCCATAAATACTGCGATAAGAATGTTGTCTTTCCGGTTCCTGTTCCGCCGGAGACGAGAATAACAGAGCTTTTAGGTATGCCGCCGCAAAGAAGCTTGTCTAATCCTTTGACACCCATAGTCACTCTTTCATCTTTTGATGTGTTTTCTTCTTTTGTTACTTTTTCTGTCATACTATATTATTGGATAGAACCTGTATATAAAATTATATTTCCCGTTCAACAAGAAAATCAATGAATGATTCGAGTGTTTTTTTTGCACTTGAATTTTCAAGAACGGTTTCTGCAGCAACCCACGCGTCTTTTGCAATTTCATGCGCCTTGTTTTTGGCGTAATATATGCTTCCCTGGGCTTTTATGATATCTATTGCTTCAGATATTAGTTTTTCATCTGTTGTGTGCTTGTTAAGTATTTCGACTAATCTTTCTTTTTCGTTTTTGTTTGCATTTGAGATGGTGTGTATCACCATTAAAGTCCTTTTTCCTTCAGTTATGTCATTGCCGTATGTTTTTCCAAATTTGTTGTCTTTCCTGTCTGCTGTTATGTCGAGTATGTCGTCCTGTATCTGGAAAGCGACACCAATGGCTTCTGCCATTGCACCGAGTTTTTCTTCCTGCTCATTACTTCCTTCTGCAAAAACAACTGCAAGCTTTGCCGCCATCCGGGACAGTGTTCCTGTCTTAAATGCGCACATCTGCAGGTACTCTTCTTCGGTTATGTTTTCTTTTTTACCCTTGT
>JAUVEX010000059.1 GCA_030594585.1 archaeon
CGCCAACACTTGCCCCGTATATCTCAATGCCTGTTGTTGCATCATCTATTGTTGCGTTGACATATATTATGTCTTTGACTTCCTGCGATTCTGTGGGTGCGGTTATTGTGACTTCGGGTTTTGTGTTGTCTATTACTATTGATATGTTTGTCTCATTTATGTTGCCTGCATTGTCAACAGCAGTGACAATGACATAAGCGCTCCCGTCAGCAACGCTTGCTGTATCGAATGTGCCTGAGCATATATTGCCTTGGCAGTTGAATGTAGTAATATTCGACCCTTTTACAGTTGCGTTGTAAGTGTAGATGCCGGATGTTGCATCATCGATTGTTGCGTTAACATATATTGTGCCTGAAAGGTTCTGGCCTTCAATCGGGGCTGTTATTGCGGCTCCGGGGTTGGTGTTATCAATTGTGACATTTACATATTCTGTATCATTCATCCATGGGATCGTGTCATTTGCCCGCACATGCCATGTCCAGTTGCCATCAGCAACAGTTGTGGTGTCAACATCAACATAATAATCATCGCTATTATTCTGCGTGAATGTTGTCCATCCGGTGCTGTAGTCGTATTGATATGTTGTGTTGTCCCCGTTTTCTGCCTCATCAAAAATTGTTGCATTAAGCCTTTTTGTGCCCCTCAGATACTGGCCAAGCAATGGAGAGTTTATATATATCCTTGGCGCGTTGTTATCGATTATGACCGGAAAGACATAATCTATTCCCTGGTTGTCCACAGTGTCGTTTGCCCTTGCCCTAAAAGTGTAATTGTTGACGTCTGCAAAAAGTGTCGTGTTTATATAAGCAATCCAATAATCGCCAATGTTGCCGTCAAAAGCTTCCCAAGTCTGCCCGTTGTCAGTGCTGTAATTATATGTAGATGCATCCCCCAGGCCCTCGTTGTCAATGATTGTTGCATTGAATGTGTAATTTCCGTATATTATCTCGCTTGCCAAAGGCGCGTTTATTGTCACAATAGGTTCTGCATTGTCAACAAAAACTGTTATGTTTGATTTGTTCTGCCGCCCCAAAGTATCGTTTGCCCTCGCATATAGCGTGTTGTACCCGTCTGCAAGCTCTGATGTATTGATGCTTGTCTGCCAGTTGCTTCCCGAGCCTGAAAGCTTAGCCCATCCGGTTCCGTTTGTGCTGTACTCATATGTTGAAGTGTTTCCGTTTCCCGCAGTGTCGTTTATGTAGACTGTAAGCGTTATTGTTCTTGATACAACACTGTCGTTTAATGGAGCGGTTATATTCACAAGGGGCGCCATGTTGTCAATGTTTATAAGGACGCCGGTAGTGTTTATGTTGTTCAATGTGTCATTTGCGCGCACTTTGAATGTGTGGTTTCCTTCAGGATAGGCTGTTGTATCTATTGTTATGTAATATAAATCGCCATTGTTTCCCTGGAAATCAAGCCAGTCGGTTTCATTCCACCAGGATTCGCTTGAAAGCCCGACTGTGGCATCTGTTATTGTCGCGTTAAGCCATATAGTGCCATAGTTTATGGAATAGTTTAAAGGCGATTCAATTGTGATTGACGGTGCGGTATTGTCAACTGTGATATTCACTGAAGTCATATTGGTGTTGTCTGCTGTGTCATTTGCCCTCGCATAGAATACATTCAGGCCGTCTGCAAGGGATGTTGTGTCAATATCCACATAATAGTCATCTCCAGAGCTTAAAGAGAACACAATCCAGTTGCCACTGTAATTATACTGGTATGCTGAAGGATCCCCGTGTCCCATAGCATCAATTATTGTTGCGTTCAGCCTTACAGTCCCGCTGACATTCGCGTACATTGAAGGCGTGTTTATTGAAATCTGCGGTGCCGTATTGTCAACAGTGACATTTACCGACTCATTGTTTTCATTTCCAAGAGTATCATTTGCAATTACATATATTATATGGTCGCCCTCAGAAAGTGTTGAGAAATCATAGTCATAATACCAGTAGTCTGTTGAAGGCGCATTTACAAGATTGTCCCATGCCTGCGAATCTATCCTGTATTTGTAAGTTGATGTGTTGCCATGCCCCTGCGCATCCACAATTGTCGCGTTAATCCTTTTTACTCCTGTAATCACAGAAAACTCAACAGGCGTGTTTATTGCAATTTCCGGGGGGGTGTTGTCTATATATACTGTTATGTTTTCAGTGTCATTATAGTTTCCTGTTGTATCTGTTGCATTCACCCGGAAAACATACTGCCCGTCAGCATACTCTGATGTGTTCAGATAGACATAGTAATCTTCCCCTAAACCAAAAAGCGCAAACCACGTCCCGTTCAGGGTATAGGCATATGTGCTGCTGTTGTCATTTCCCTCAGTATCATTTATTATCATGTTGAAGTACTGCATTCTTGCAATGTCAGAGCTGGTGGGCGGATTTGTGATTATTACACTCGGCGCGAAAACATCAATCAAATAGGTAACTGTGTTGTTTGTGTCATCCCATCCCGCCTTGTCATAGACTGTTGCATTCACTGTCTGGTCTGACTGCGCTGTTGTGGTTCCTTCCCAATACTCTGAAGAGCCATTCCACAAAAGAAGGTTCCCATCCGCAGTCACGTTCTGTATTGTATCTGATGTTTCCCCTGAAACATTAACCCAGACCTTTACAGTTGAGCCAAGCGCGTAGTATGTATTGTCAATAATGACTTCGCTTATGAAAGGCGCAGAGGCATCAACCTCCACAAAAACAACCTGGGAATCGTTTACATTTCCTTCAGTATCATTCGCATAAATCCTGTATGTGATGTTTGCAAAAACCTGCTGCAATGTGCTTTCGAACTGCTGGAATACTGTTGTAGGGCCGCCGCCATAAGTCATGGTTTCTATTGTCGCGTTGTCTGTTGCATTCAAAAGCAAAACATCGTCAAGATCCCCGTCAAGGTCGCGCACATCAGCAAAAATATTCACATAGTCCCCTGCCCTCACAAAATATGCTGAAGACATGTTGTTTATGACTTCAGGTGTCCTGTTAAGCTGTACTGTTGAACAATCAGAACAGCTTGCATCTTCATATGTTGACTCGCATACACCATTATAATTACAGCCACATCCGCTTATATTGCTTGTAAGGATGAACTCCGGTGGCAGCTGTTCAAACCCGCAGTCATCAGGGCATGAAGAACATGACTCGCTTTCGTTTGCTTCACAACTGCCATCGTAATCGCATTGTCCTCCACCGCTTCCAAGAAAATTCACAACAGTTATCTCTCTTGTATGATTAGTATATGGAGGAAATGTCTTGAATTGGGTGCTGTAATTTCCAATAGTGCAGGTTATATTGTATTTTGCGCCGCCGCCAACACTCTCATTGCTGAAGTTAAGGTAAAAGTATGCCTCGCCGCCATTGTCTGTTGTGTTCTGGAAAACAACTTGGTTTTGTGTAACATTACAGTTTGCACAGGTCAGATTCACAGGATACCCGGAATACATATCATAGCTGTCTTTTACCCGATCAACACGGCATACAAAATTAACAAGACCCGTTGTCTGGTTTCTTGCAGTTGTATCTTCTGATGGGACAACAAGTTGCGTTTGCATTCGGTCGTATATGTTAGGATATTTTCTATCCCAATATAATCTATATTCCTCATTAAAAAGACAGTTCCCGCCATTGTTCGGCTTTGCCTGCGTCCAAAGGCTGTCTGTCTCGTAATAATCACCATATGCTTTTGCTCTCACTTCCCATGTATCCCACAACCATGTGCCTGCTAAAGCGCTCCAGGGACTCCAGTTATACGCATACGAGATGCCTGATGTGTTCTCCCCTATTAGATTCGGGCTGCACCAGCCCCTCAATTCCCAGTACCATGTAACATTGACATCATCTGACGGGTTTATTGTGTTTCCCGCATCGTCTGATATATTGGCCTTAAGCACATGCCAGCCATCTGTTGGGAATTCCGTTGAGTCTGTCGGGTCTGTCGGGTCAATTATTGTTGTATTCAGTATGCCAAAAACCGTTATGTTTTCGTTTATATTTGTCGTTGTCCAGCCAGGAGAATCTGTTTTTGTTGCATTTATCTTAAGAGTGTATTCTCCAACATCTATTGAATTGCCCGGATTCCATTGCGCAAGACAGACATAATCCCAATAATAATCCCAATAATTCTCCTGCACATGATCTGGGGGTGTCGGATTGCGGGATATATATTCTGTAAGATTTGTAGTGCAGGTTACCTCATCAACAACAGCGCCGGTTGTCTTGTTGAGTATATAGAAATGCGCTGTTGCATTGTCAATATCCTTTAGCTGCCCTGCTTTTGGCCCTGTTGCCCATAAAGTTGTTATGTTTGCGGCAAGGAACAGGACATCCGGCTCATACATTGGTGAAAACGAGTTTCTATAAACTGTTTTTGCGGGAACAAAATGGCTTCCGTCATAAAGGTTTATTTCCCTGTTATCGATAAAGTAAGCAGAAATATTCATATCTGAGGGTATTATTGTCTCTTTTAATTGATGGTATTCTGCATAGGCATCACTTGCATAAAAATAGTTTTCAGGATCATCTGTAATGTTGCATTCTATTTCGTGCGGGCCTTCTGAATATCCTGTTGTGTCCCATGAGAATATTGCGGCGCCGGAATTATTTGTCTGGAGTACATAAGGCGTGCTGTAATTCTGATCAATGTAAAATGTGACATTATAGCCTGATTTATTAGTAAGCCCTGCCATATTAATAGAACATGTTATATTATTGACTGCATCCTTTATCATCACCGAGGGCACATTGAAATCAGATATTGATGTCGTTCTTATGATAATAACAGGCGTTTTATTCTGAATATTGTAATAATATTCATGCTGCACAACAGCAGTTATGTTTGCCTCTCCGAATGCAAATGAAGGAACAATCCATTCCTCAACATCACCAATAGTGTATGATGGATTGTCTACATCGGAGTATTTCCAGTTGAAACTGTAATTCATGGATTCATTCGTAATACCGCAGCTGTCAGTTACACTCGCGTTCAATATTATTGATTCAAGATAATCATAGGTATCGTTTTCCTGTGGGCTTAAAACAATAACCTTTGGAGAATCTTTTAGATATACTTCACCAGAGCTTACATTCTGGAATATGGGATACTCGGGCGTTATACTTCCTGAAAGAATAACCTTTGCAGTGTATGCATTCGGATTATAAACGCAGCTTGCATTCCACCGATAGCTGCATGTTCCGTTTTCGTTAGTTGTTGAATTACCAATCCATGAATTATCTATATACCATGAGCATTTGTATCCTGACCATGTCCCAACATAGTTAGATTCATCTACAGGTATTCTGTTTCCGGTTTCTATCTGTGCACCGAGTGTAAAATTCTGTCCTGAAGGAAGAACCGCAGAGGTTCTGCTGTATGTATTTCCAATGCTCAACAAATCAATATTCAGAACATCCCCAATACTTAACCCAATACTATCCTCTGTGTAATAATAGTAATCAGAAGATACATATGCATAAATTGTTGCAGAGCCGTAAGCGTCGCTTGTAATGGTCCATGTTCCTTCTTTTCCTGTGCTTATTATCTTGTCTGTATCAACATCAACAAATCTCCAGTAAAAAGTATATGGTGTGGAGTTATTTGGCTCACCACACGAATCATCAAAAGTTGCATCAAGCGATATCATGTTGCTGGTATTATATGTCAAAGCATCAGGCGGAGAGGTTATGGTAATAGTTGTGTTGTCCACAACATTGAATGTGCCTGAAGATGAATTATCCAAAATCTCGTAATTGCCCAAAAAGGTTCCATTGAATTCAACTGAAACAGAATATTGTTCGGGTATAAAAGATGATGAACAGCCAGTGTCAAGACCATAAGAGCACAGGCCTTGAGCGTTTGTCTGTGTAGTATTTCTATATGTTTCATTTACATACCACGAGCAATTTAGGCCCGATTCTGTAATATTTCCTGATGTCTGCTTTTGAATCTGTGCTGTAAATACCGCCCCCACAGTCCTGTTGAATGAAGCGCC
>JAUVEX010000105.1 GCA_030594585.1 archaeon
AGACTAATTTTTCTTTGAAGTATGCGAAATGTTTAATATTCTTATGTGCTATTTACATTCATGAAAAAGCTTTTACGAACCGGGGCTGAAGCTAAGGTTTATTCTGAAAAAGGAATTCTTTCAAAAGAGCGCGTTAAGAAAAGTTATCGTATATGTGCTATTGATGAACAATTGAGAAAAAGAAGGACAAAGGCAGAGGCAAAGCTGTTGGAGAAAGCGCGCGCGCTTGGTGTTTTGGTTCCTAAAGTTGTGAGTATTGAAAAATATTCAATTACTATGGAGCTTGTTGATGGCGTACGGTTAAAAGATGTTCTTGATAAAGGAAATGCGCTTTTGTTTGCTAAAAAGCTAGGTCGCATGATTGCTGTTCTTCATAAGAATGACATAATTCATGGGGATATTACAACATCTAATGCTGTTGTGAATAAAAAAGAGATATATCTTGTTGATTTCGGGCTTGGCTATGTTTCTCGCGGTGTGGAGGATAAGGCTGTTGATTTGCATCTTTTGGAATCGGCGCTTGAAAGCACACATTCCAAGCTTAAGGACAAATTTTTTACTGCTTTTTGTGAGAGTTACAAAAAAGAATATGCTGATTCTAAAAAGGTTTTTGCGCGTCTTGAGGAAATACGCCAAAGGGGACGATATGTTGAGAGATAGTATTTTACTTACTAGTGATTAATCTGTAAAAAGATTTTTAAGTTTCTGTTTGTATTTTGTTATTTATGTCGATTTCTAAGATTATGGACGATGACGCTATAATTGCTAATTATCTGGATGTGATTCGATATGGGGAAGAAAATAGTGGTTGTAATAAAGGGCATTTGGGGGCGGGTCTTTTTTTTAAAAATGGAGATGTGCTTTATGGGGCAAATGGGGTGATTGAGGGTAGTTGTAGAGAAAAAGGACAGGATTATTGTATTCGTGAGAAAAGTGATATCGATCCATATGTACAATATACAAGTTGCCCTTCTTTATGTGCTGAAGGAACCGTATTGTGGAAATCTCGTTTTTTCAATCCTCAAGATATAGAGGATAGTATTCTTATAAGCACAAATTTTCCATGCGGGCGTTGTACGGCGCTTATGCATTTATTCGCATTGATGGATGTAGGAATAAAAGAACTTTATTTTGGTGTTTACAAAGAAGACGAACCAAGAGAGAAGGATATTTTTTATGCAGATATGTTGATTGATGCAGGAATTCGTGTCAATCAAATAAAAGATATTGGTGGTGGGGTTTACGAAATTGTGCCTATTTGTAGAAGCGCCAATAGTTTAAAATATTATGGCCGTCATGGGTTTAAATTACTTAATCCTGTGCCTTATGAAACTATTTGTTTAACTAATGCGCCTGCAGATATTAAATCCGTTGTTAGAGCATGATGAATTGACTATTCGCTAAAATAACAAACCTTTAAAAACATTATTGTCTATTTAGTGTTAAAACAAGGATCGTATTGGTGCTTTTGTACGAGTGCGAATCGGATTTTGAGAGCGCTTAATTGCGTTTTATCTTTTTCTCAAGATTCTCTTAAACAATTTAGAGGCGTTAAAAATGGTTCGGAAAATTAAAATTTTCCTCCCATTTCAAACATTAGAGACATTGGAGAGGGTTTAAAATGGCACGAATGCATACAAGAAAGAAAGGAAGCTCAAGAAGCAGGAAACCTGTAGGTGCAGAAAAACCAAAATGGGTTGACTATAAGAAAGACGAAGTTGAAAAGCTTGTTGTAAAATTACGGGGTGAAGAGAACACCGGAGCAAAAATAGGGCTTATACTTCGTGACCAATACGGTATTCCTTCAGTAAAAGACATAACCGGAAAAACAATAACGCAGATTTTAAAAGACAATAAAGCTTACGGGGAATTGCCTGAAGATTTGACAAATCTTTTGAAAAGGGCGGTTCAGGTGCAAAACCATATGGATAAAAACAAGAAAGATGTCCACACAAAAAGAGGCCTGCAATGCATTGAATCGAAAATAAGGCGGCTTGGTAAATATTATAAGGCAAAGGGCGTTCTTAATGCGGACTGGAAATATACAAAAGAGAAAGCAAAAACAATGGTTCAGTAATTTAGATAATTTATAAAATCTTTGCGGGAACCAACTTCCCGCAAGTAATCTTTTTCAGGTTAAATAAAACAATTTAATAGTTGTTGTTCTTGTTAATGGTATGGATGCGAAAAGAAAGCTAATGGATCTTAAAAATATTGCAAAAGAGGTTGCAAAACCCATTTTAAACGAGCAGGGCAGCATACAAATCGTATCTCATTTTGATGCAGACGGTATTTGTGCGGGTACTATGATGTATAAGGCATTGCAGTATATTGGTAAAACATTTGAGCTTTCTTTTGTAAAGCAGCTTGACAGTTCAGTTCTAAAGTCAATGGCACAAAAACCTAAAGATATGATGATTTTCACAGATCTTGGAAGCGGCCAGCTTGATATAATACGAAAATATTTTCCTGAAACAAAAATTGTTGTTGCCGACCATCATCAGCCGGTTAATTTTTATTGGGATGGCCTTAATCATTTAAATCCTCATTTGGTCGGGATTGACGGCAAAGATGATATTTCGGGTGCGGGTATTGTGTATATTCTTTGCCGCGAGATTTCAGTGCGCACAAAAAATCTTGTTGAGTTTGCGCTTGTCGGGGCTGTTGGTGATATGCAGCAAAGGGGTGATAATTTCTTAGGCATTAACAACCTGTTTTTAGAAGAGGCAGAATTTTTGGGGCTTGTAAAAAAAGAGCAGGGCTTAAGGCTTTTTGGTCGCTATACAAGACCCTTGCATAAAGCGCTTGAGTATTCTACAGACCCTTATGTTGAGGGGATTTCAGGCTCTGAGTCCGGGGCAATACAGTTCTTGTCGGATTTAGGGATTCCTGTAAAGACGCGCAATGGTGCTTGGAAAACACTTAGCGACCTTACAAAAGCGGAGGAAAAAAAACTTGCAACAGCGCTTGTAATAGAATCTGTGTCTTCAAATGGTGATTCCGGCAAACTTATAGGGTCTCTATATCGGCTTTCAAATAATTATGATATTCGGGAATTTGCAACACTGCTTAATGCGTGCGGTAGATTGGATCAACCGCTTGAAGGTGTAAAGCTTTGCCTGGGTTCGCGCAAAGTCGCAGATGACATCAATAAAGAATATCGCCGGCGCCTTGCAAGGGCTGTTTATTGGTATAGTAAAAACAAGAATGGTTTTAAGAGAACTAAAAATGCA
>JAUVEX010000161.1 GCA_030594585.1 archaeon
GTTTTTGTTTTGTGTGTGGAGACGCATAACGGCTGTTGAATTTGTTTTATGCCCAGACATTATTTTTTCATTCACTGCTCTTCTGGCACATACCACCCAAAAAACTTATATATGTATTTGCGACCAATAGACATAATCTGCATTTTTATTTTAGTTACCGCATGTGCGGGCTATAAAAATATTAAAAACAAATAACCTATGGTGATTTTTTGAAAAAAGAAGTACATCTTAAAGTTGGCGAAATTCCAAGCAATGCACAGTCAGATATCGGTATAGGCATTATCCGAATGGATACAACAATAATGTCTGAAATTGGTGTCCGTGAAGGAGATGTTGTTGAAATTGAAGGAAAAAGAAAAACAGGTGCTGTTGCAATACGACCATACCCGTCAGATGCGGGCATCCGAGATATTATCCGTATGGACGGTATATTGCGGGGAAATGCCAAAACATCAATTGGTGAAAAAGTCACGGTAAGAAAAGCAGAATTAAAAGAAGCAAAAAAAATAACAATTGCGCCTGCACAGAGGGATGTTGTGATGCAGGTCCCGGGAGATAGAGTAAAAAGAACACTTCTTGGACGCGTTGCAAAAACAGGCGACATTATAAGCCACGCGCCTCAAAGGCGCTCAAGAAATATGAGTTTTTTTGACATGAATATTGAAGACATGTTCTCCTTTGGCTTTGGTGAAATGCGGTTCACCGTTGCAGATACAAACCCAAAAGGCATTGTAAAAATAACAGAGATGACGGAAGTCGAGGTTTTGCCTCGCGCTGTTAAAGTAAAAGAGGAAGAGGAGAAAGTGCAGCAGCTCCCGGGAATAACCTATGAGGATATTGGAGGGCTTAAAGAAGAAGTCAAAAAAGTGCGCGAAATGATTGAGCTTCCCTTAAAACACCCGGAGCTTTTTGAAAAATTAGGCATTGAACCCCCTAAAGGCGTCCTTTTGTATGGGCCTCCAGGAACCGGCAAAACACTTCTTGCAAAAGCTGTTGCAAATGAATCGAGAGTCCACTTCATAGCACTTAACGGTCCTGAAATAACATCCAAATGGTATGGTGAATCTGAGAAAAAAATAAGGGATATCTTCAATGAGGCACAGGAAAACGCGCCGGCAATCATATTTATAGATGAAATTGATGCTATTGCGCCTAAAAGGGAAACTGTGCAGGGCGAAGTTGAAAGGCGAATGGTAGCGCAACTTTTGGCATCCATGGACGGGCTTCAAAGCAGGGGCCAGGTAATTGTAATTGCTGCGACAAACAGGGAAAACGCAATAGACCCTGCATTGCGGCGCGGCGGGCGGTTTGACCGCGAAATCGAACTTGGCGTCCCCAACAGGGAGGGAAGAAAAGACATATTGCAGATACACACAAGAAACATGCCTTTAAAACCAGGATATAATGCAGAATGGTTTAAGGCATATCTTAAAAATAAAGGTGGTGTTAATGAAAAAATAACAGAAATCCTGCCGCTAAATAAGCTAAAGCTAATATATTCCTCCTTTTTCAAAACGCATGAAAAACAATTTATGGAAAAGCCGCTTAAACTCTTAAAAAAACAAATAGAGCATCTTGTGCGGGGTGAAGAGATCAAAAA
>JAUVEX010000097.1 GCA_030594585.1 archaeon
TGTAAATGTAGAAAAATCCATAGGCATTCATACTATAAAAGAAAATTGCTTTCCGGACAAAAACAACAACTATTGCGGCGTCATAATGGGCAATCTAAAAAAACGGCTGCCCGGCATAATCGGCATGACAGCCGAAAGAGTCAATGGAGATAAAAACAAGACTAACTACTATTACCTGAAAAGAGAATTTATGGACGAATTCAACAAGCAATTCGAAACCAGTGGAAAAAAAACGCTCTTGGAGTTATTAGCAAAATTAGAAAAAGAGTGTTCTTGAACATATTTTTTAGCTTTTTTTAATTTTGTGTCTATTTTACTATACCTAATGCAAATTATGGACAAAATGTCAATTAATTTAAGTATCCAAAACCATATATGGTGTTATGATTCGAGATTACTACGACCTGCATATTTCACCTGAAGGGGAAACTATAGCAAAAATTGTGGAATTTGCAGAAAAACTTGAGCTTGCAGGTATATGCATAGCAATTCCTGCGGAAAAAAAAGAGGACTTGGATGCCGCAGCAAAAGAAATAGCAGATATAGACACAGAGATTGACATACTTATTGGCGCAAAGATTTCAGCAGAAAACCCCGAAATCCTGAGAAAGAAAATCGAGAAATTAAGAGACAATGCTGATTTGATAATTATTGTTGGCGGAGACCTTGCAATAAACAGGGCAGCATGCGAGAATCCAAAAGTCGATATCCTGTCGCATCCGTCATCAAACAGGAAAGATTCCGGAATGGACCATGTGATGATGGCTCTTGCAGCCAAAAACAAGGTAGCGATAGAGCTTAATTTCAAAAGCGTTCTTATGTCTTATTCCAAAATTCGCGTTCATGTGCTGTCGCACAAGCAGGAAACAGTCAATTTAGCAAAACATGCGGGAGCTATGGTAATAGTTACAAGCGGCGCTAAAAGCATATGGGATATGCGAGCAGGCCGTGAGCTTGCAACATTAGCTGTTATGTGCGGCATGGACCGTGAAAAAGCAGTAAACGCGGCATCTGATGTTCCAAAAAGCATTGTTGAGCGCGTCAGGACCACAAAAGACAAAAACAGTGTTATGCCCGGCGTAAAAGTTTTAAAAAAGTGATTTTATGAGATTAAACCCATTGGTTCCTGTATTGAAAGAACGGCAGAGATACATGGTATTTGAGATAATATCTGAAAAGACACATCCATTAGAGGAAGTTGTTGATGCTGTATGGCTTTGCGCGCTTCGCATGTGGGGCGATGTAGGCGTGTCTGAATTCAGTTTCTGGATACCCGCAAACCTTTACAATTCAAAAAGGAAGCGCGGGGTTGTAAAATGCAACAACGATTCTGTAGAGAAAGTGCGCTCAGCGCTTGCAATGACAAAGCAGATAGGGTCCCAGCGGGCAATAGTCCATGTAATAGGAACCACAGGCACAATAAAAAGCGCAAAGACCAAATATCTAAGCGATTGAGTTAAACGCAATAAAAATACTAAATCTTCTTCCTGAAGCTCACACTATATTCAAAAAAGCCCCAGTGTTTGTATATCTCCTTTGATTTTTTGTTTACTATGCGCGTTTTTACAGACGCATGCGTTATTCCTTTCTTTTTGAACCAATCGAAAGCAGCATCCTTGAATTTGGTTGATATGCCTTTGCCGCGGTATTCGGGCAATATATAAAGGTCGCTTAAGTATCCTGTTTTGTCAATAACATAAATCGGCATTTCTTTGGCAATATAGCAAAGAGAATAACCCACAAGTTTCCCTTCTGTTTCACAAACAAGAAGGAGTGCATTTTCTGAGTGAATTTTTTTTAAGAAAAACTCCTTTAGGTTCTCTAAATAGTCCGGCTTTTTCTCTTCCTGTTCAAGATAGGCCGCATCTTCTGTCCAATGCTCTGTTTTTGTTGAATTTACAAGAAAGCCTGCAAGTTTCAAAATTTCGGGAATATCTTCGACAAGAGCTTTTCGGACAATCATAAACTTATATGGGCACGGATGTTAATATTTTTATCCGCCCAAAATCTATATATACCACCCACAGACAACAATTAACAATGAAACAAAAAAAAGGTGTGATTGAGGGGGCTCTTGCATCATTTGTGCTTGCAGAAGAGCAGGTGCTTTTGGCAAAACAGCGCACAATGTTATCTTCCATGCGGACAGGGCTTGCATTTATTGGCGTGGGTATTGTTGTTGTCAAATTCTGGTCAGACATAATGTCGTGGGTAATTGCCACACTTTTGATATTCATCGGGTTTGCAGAGATTTATCAGGCAAAAGAAAAGCTTGGGGAATACAAAGAAAGGCTAAGAAATTTAAGAAAAGCAATAAGAAGCAAAGACACAGAGAAGCTCAAAAAAGAGTGGTTTGAGTAGGTGGATTTATAAACCTATGATTAAAAACATGTTATATTGAAAAGGAATAACTATATTCTATTTTACACAAGGTGAAAAAATGAAACTTTATGCAATTGGGGGATACAATGAAGTCGGCAAAAACATGACCGCAATTGAATCCAAAAACGAAGTTGTGATAATTGACATGGGTGTCCACATGGACAAGATTGTCGGAATGGACGAAGAAGAGCGAAACCTCCCGACAAAAGATATGATAAAAATGGGAGCGCTTCCCGATGATGCTCAGCTTGAAGGAAAAAATGTTATTGCAATTGTTCTTACACACGGACATCTTGACCATATAGCAGCTGTTCCAAGACTTGCAGAAAGATATAAGTGTCCAATAATAGGCACAGCATACACACTTGAAATACTTAAAAGAATAATCATTGATGAAGGAAAACCCCAGCTTGAAAAAAACCTGTTTCTTCTTGACGCAGGCGAAAAAGCAGAAATATCTTCAAACATTGAAGTGGAATTCATCCACATGACACACAGCATACCCGATGCTGTGATGGTTGCACTCCATACAAAAGAAGGAACAGTAGTCCACACAGGCGACTACAAGCTTGACAATAATCCTACTCTGGGTGAAAAGCCGGACTATGAAAGACTAAAAAAACTCGGTAAACTGGGTGTAAAGCTTTTAGTATCCGAATGTGTTAGGGTTACAGATGCCGCAAGAACAGAGCCCGAATATGTGGCAAAAGTAAAAGTTGCAGACGCAATAGATAGGGCGTATGAAGACCATTCAGCAGTTGCGATAACCACATTCGCTTCACAGATTATGCGCCTTCGCTCCATAATTGAGGCAAATAAAGGACGAAGAGAAATAGTCATGCTGGGAAGGTCATTGGAATCATACACCGCAGCCGCAGAAAAACTGGACTTGATTGACCTTTCAGGAATTAAAGTCTTTGGCAGGAGAAAGTCAATAGGGGCCGCACTTAAAAATATTAAAAACAGCCCTTCTAAATATCTTATAATTGCAACCGGAAACCAGGGCGAGCCAAACGCAGTTTTGTCAAGAATCGCAAGAAAAGAGTTCCAGTTTCTTTTTGACAAAGAAGATCAGGTAATTTTTTCATCCAATATAATTCCAAATCCTGTAAATCGAGCCAACAGGTTCGTGCTTGTCCGTGACCTAAAAGAACAGGGCGTGAGAATCATGGAAGGCGTGCATGTCTCAGGCCATGCACGAAGAGAAGACCATCGCGATTTGATAAGGATG
>JAUVEX010000054.1 GCA_030594585.1 archaeon
AGAGAATTAAGAAAATTGCGGATAAATAGCGCGTATTTCAAGTCCCTGCCAATTTCTTTTTTCCATTTTGGCTCATATGTTGATAAAATCGCAATGTCGTCTTTTTGAAGTGCATTACACACTACATCTGCCGCAATTTTGGCGGCCTTAATACCCATCACAACCCCGCCGCCGGTTGTTGCCTTTGTGTGGCCGGCGGCATCACCCACAAGCAGGCAATTTCTTTTTACAGTCTCGTCTCGCCAGTTCAATGGAATTATTCCGCCAGTTGTTGTTTTTGGCTTCTTTTTTACATTTTGCAATAAAAGAAATCGGTCAAAATACTGCCTTGTATTTTTGTCCGTGCCAATACCGAATTCAACATCATTTTTTCTTGGGATTCTCCACGCAAAAAAGCCGGGAGCAGTTTTTTTGCCAAGATACAATTCAACAATATTTTTTTTTGGGTTCTCTGGATAGAGATTAATTATTCCCGATATTTTTTTTTCAAGCTCAGGAAAACCGAAATTTTTAGCAACAACCGAATTAGGACCGTCAGCACCGATTATTATTTTGGCAAAAACATTATATCCGCCTGAAAAATATGCTATATTGTCCTCGTATTTCAGGAATCTTGTTTTTGTCCGAATTTCAGCTCCAGCGCGTTTTGCTTCATCCAAAAGCCGTGCATCGAAAATAGTCCTGTCCACAACATAGCCTTGCGTTTTTTTTGTCTTGATTTCAAACATTTTCATTGAAGGCGAATATATTCGTGCACCCTTGATTTCGCAAAGAATCTCATTTTTTTTAAGTCCGGAAATATCTAAAATATTCTTCGAGAAAAGGCCGGAACATTGCTGGGGCGTTCCTGGCTTTTCCCTAGAATCAACAATAAGAACCGTATATCCTTTTTTTACTATATGTTTTGCAATAGTTGAGCCGGAAGGCCCTGCGCCCACAACCAAGACATCATAGTTTTTCATAGATATATTATCATACGCACAATTCTTAAATAGCATCTATAAAAGTTATATATACTCGAAAAAATATAATTTCTATATGTATTGTAAACCATTTGTTTTTATTGTATTTTTGCTTCTTTTAGTCCCTTCGGTGGATGCTGCAACATGTACTGTAAGAAATTCAGCGTGTCCTTTTGGCGAATCATGCATATTTTCAATGTTTTCGGAAACAAACGCACATATTTCAGAATGCGGGATGGCATATACATACAATGTGTGCTGCACAACTGATTTATTTCCTTTAGACTGTCATGTAAATACAACCGGAACCTGCCAGACAAATGAAGGCGGCGTCATTTCATTGTTCAATATTACGAATTCACATGCAGAGCTATACAATCTTGGAAACTACAATAATAATCTATGTTGTCCTACATTGGCAGGTTGGGATTCTTACGATTGCCACTTTAATACCACCATAACTTGCGATGCTAGCGAGACTGCGGTTGTTACGATGTATAATTATACAAATTCACATGTCGGAAACTTAAGCGATTACAATAACATCCTTTGCTGCAAAACAAAAGACGAAACACCACCAACGGCAATAGTGACATATCCACCTCAAGTTCCTTCAATAAGCATTTCGTTTGACGTTACATGCACAGATACCGGTGGTTCAGGCGGGTGTAACAAAACAATAATAAATACAACTTACGGCAACTGTACTGTTTTGGGTGCAGGAGGCACATGCACTATAGCATTTCCGCCTTCAAGCTGTATCTATAATTTAAATACTGTTTTTGATGTAAATGCCACAGACCTTGCAGGCAATAGCAATTATACGGCGAATTATGGCTCTTTTGATGTGAAACTGGCAGACTTGTGTGATTGTTGTACACCACCCGCAGAATGCTTCTCATCATGTATTGAATGTATATGTTCTTCTTCAGGGGATAAGCCATTTGTCGGGTTTAATGCAGACAACAATCAGATAATTGAACTTGGAAAAACAGAAAAAATATATGTTAAAATAAAAAACCCCACACCCACAAAAAAATCAGTGCCGCTTTATATCGGAAGCTTTGATGCGGTAAAGAACTGGATGTGGTTTGAGGGCCATAAGTATGATACACGGCGCAATATAACAATGACAATTGATGCGCATACTGAAAAAGTTGTTGTAGTAAATGTAATTGGCGGAAAAACAGGAGATTATTCTATCTCAATTGGCCCTGACAGCGATTATGCAAACAGGTATGATGAAATCAATATTCGTGTGGTGTCCAAAAAAGACGGTTCGTTTTTCTCATCAACACCGGGTCTTGGTATTTTGTCTTTGTTGTTGATTGTATTCGCGGGGGCGTTTTTAAGATAATCGCAGGGTATCCATTTAAATTAATTCCTCTTAAACATAATACATGCTCAACTCAAATGAAATTAAGGTTCTTGTGCTTCTTGAAACAGGTGTTACCATATTTTCAAGAATAAAAGACCATTCAAAACTTGAATCAATACAGGTAACAAGAGCATTAAAAAAGCTTGTTTCTTTAGGCACGGTTAAAAAAAATGGGGAAGGAAAAGAAGTTTTTTATACAATTACAAGTAAAGGAAATGAATCTCTTAAAGAAGAGTTGCAAAAACTGCATGAATACCATGCAACAAAAGCCATACAATACAAAAAATTGTCTGAAAAATTATCCTAAGTTACTTACTGTTTTCTTGAAACAACCCATCCCAAAAGTGCGTAATATACAAATACGGCACTTAGCGTAAATGCTGCGCCGAATGCAAAAACAAACAAAACAACAATAAAGCCAAACACAAAAAATAATTTTCGTTCTTTAACCCTCATGTGTTTTACGATAGGGTATGTAGTTTTTGACACCATAAGATATGAAAGCAAAATAAAAAATATAGCCATTAATTCTTGTGAAATAATATTTCCGGCAATCACAATAGACGATACTATTGCCGCCATTGCGGGTATCGGAAGACCAGTGAATGTTTTTTGCTTCGTCAATACATTAAATCTTGCAAGCCTGTAAATCCCGCAAAGTACAAGTGTTGCAGATACAACAGCGCCTAAAAGGCTTGTTTTAAAAATAAAAACATATGCAAGCACCGCAGTTGCAACTCCGAATGTAACAAGGTCGGATAAAGAGTCAAGCTGACTGCCTAATTCGCTTGTGATATTTAGCCCTCTTGCAATCTCACCATCAAGAATATCTAAAGCAATTGCCAGAAATATTAAAATAGCTGCATAAGAATAATTTCCCGCAATCGTAAAAAAAATAGACGCAATGCCAAAAACAGCATTACTTACGGTAACTATATTGGCAATATTTTTTTTTAAAGAAAACATATTCTTAGCCATCACTCATATACCCAATAGTCCATGTCTTTTTTCCACTCAACCACTTGGTCTATATCAAAGAAAAGGCTTATCTCTTTTTCAGCGCTTTTGGGCGAATCAGATGCATGAATAAGGTTTCTTCCAGTATGCATACCGAAATCGTGCCTTATTGTTCCCGGAGCTGCATCCTCTGGGTTTGTTGAGCCCACCATCTTTCTAACAACAGTTACAGCACTTTTTCCTTCAACAACCATCGCAACCAAAGGTGCTGCTGTTATGAAATCAAGAAGCCCTTTATAGAACGGCTTCCCCTTGTGTTCGCCGTAATGGGTCTCTGCCATGTTTTTTGTTACCTGCAGCATGCGAAGAGCCACTAATTTAAGGCCTTTATGCTCGAATCTTGAAAGGATATCCCCAACAAGACCTCTCTGTACGCCGTCAGGCTTTACAAGGATGAGTGTTTTTTCGTTATTGGACATATTTATCACTTTTTCTTTTCAAGCTCTAATCGGGTTGCTTTTAAGTTTTTGTAGATGCCGGTCCATCTTGTTTTTCGAGGATTTCTCATTTTCATATTTCTCTCGCATTTGGAACCGCAAAAATGCTTAACAGAACCGTCAGTCTGGACTACAAGCAAACCGAATCCGTCTTTTATTGAATCTTTGCAAAAATCACATTTCATTTTGATTCACCTTTAATCGATTACGCCTGCAGTTTCCATGTCTGCTTTATGTATCATAAGAATGTCGCCGACCTTTACAGGACCCATGACATTTCGAACAATTACTTTGTCTCTGCTAGATTCATCAATAATCTTGCATCTAACTCGTGAAACGCCTTTAGCGCCTGTCTTCCCCATAAGGGCTATTACTTTAGCTGGTATTGGCATAAATATCACTTACTTTGAAAGATCTTTTATCTTTTTTACAACATCTTCTATTTGCTTTTTGCCTTTACCTTCATCAACAATAGCTACTGCTGCTGTTGATACTTCAAGGCCCGCAGCCGCACCAAGTTCCTGCCTGCTTGGGACAGATACAATAGGTACTTTTTTCTCATTGCAAAGCACAGGCATGTGCATAACAACTTCAATCGGGCTTACATCTTCAGCTATTACAACAAGCTTTGCAAGTCCTCTTTCAATTGCTTTTGTGGCCTCATTTGTGCCTTTTCTGATACTTCCTGCAGAACCAACAGCTTCAAGTGCTGTATATACCTGTTCTGCAACATCTTTCGGTACTTCAAAATCCAATAATGCCATTTTAATTCCTCCTAACATCATTGCACCCGTTAAAGGTGCTAGCAAGTCATCGTTCTATAATTATTTAGAAACAACTAAACTGAAGTTTATTGAACAATAAAGCTTTAAAAAGGTTTTTGCGGTTGGTTAAAAATGCGCTGCTGTTAGGCGGCCTGTCTTGCAAGAAATTCCAAACCTTCTTCGTGTGCTTCTATTATTCTTAAAAAGTTCCAATAATCTGGGTGACTAATACCGTCTTGCTCAATTACCCTTTTGGCAACTTCCCGGAACGCATCATGTAGTTTTTCTGTTTCTTTTTTATATCCCATTTCAACCATGAGATTTTCAATTTCTTCATGCCTTTGCTTACCTTGTTCTACATGCTCTCTCTTTTTTCCGGTTGCATATGCGCGATTTATAAGCATATCAAAAAAATTGTAATAAACAGGAGCAAACCGTTGTTCCATAACGATCTCTCCAAATTCATGTGCAAAAAGACCACGCATAATTTCATCGTCTTTAAGAGACTCCGCGTACAGCTCATTTAGTTCTTCGGTAGGGGATGTGTACGGATAGAAAGACATTATGTGTTTACAATTAGTAGATACAGGCCGTTCAATGATTTTTGCATTCAAAAAGCTTAATGTCTGGTTCTCAAAACCACCACTTTCTACTGGTAAAAATGATTCTGTATGCGCTTTCATTGCCGGGGAATCGAGCAGATATATTAACGGGAAACTGCCAAAAGCAGTTCCTTCGAATTCTTCTCTCAATTCAGGAAATTTTAAGATGAATTTATCCCTTACTTGTTTAAATAAATCTGCTTTTGATTTGAGCAAGTCCATATAGTTGGTATCTGAGAAATATTTTTGTTCAGTCTTTAATATTCTTAGTTTTGCTTCGGCATTGTCTTTATCCTCAAGATACCCCATACGCTCCTCAGCCCCGCATTCGTAAGATTTCGGGTCGAGCAGTTCCATATTTGCGATTCCTTCATTTATTTGTATGCCTTCTATTAATTGGTTCCAGTGATAGTACCGTATATCATCCCAACTAACAGGAGTTGTTATCGGCTCTATTGAATCTTCTATCTGCTGGTGAACCTCAAGGCCAAGCTTTTCCGGACTGGAAGCTAACCAATTTCTCATAGATTCATACAATATGTCAAGATTTCTTTTTTCCAGGCTTTCTTCAGCAAACAGCCTCAATTTGAAACATTCTTCTTTAGCATCATAGATTATGTTTTCAAGAAACCCTAAATTTGTAGTATAAAATAAGCTAAAATTCTCTAGTGACGCGCCTTCTTTTAGTTTTGCCAGATAGAATAAACGCGGTTTATCACATTTCGCTTCAGTATCAGGACAAATTTTTTCACGAAGTTTATTTCTTTCAATAATGTCTCTATCCATAAATTCTTCTGGCAAGGATGGCCTGCCTGCACGATAGAAATACTCAAAACAAAGATCCAAGTACTTGTTCCGTTCTTCAGGGGTTCTAACAGAAATTACATTTGTCGCAACATATTTGTATTTCATGAAATGCCTCTTGTTTTATTATGGCAATGTTAGTGTTTCATTGGTTTCAAGAAAACCTATTCTTTGAAGGAGTTCTTTGTAAAATGTTTTTGTTTCACTGTATGTATTCGGCTTATAATAATATATCCATCCCTTATCGGTTTCTTCAGGGTGTGCATAATGGACATAACCTAACTCTAGTGCTCTCTTACTTCCGGTTTCTGCCTTTTCCAAACTTTTTTCTTTGTTAAGATATATGTGATTTTTAGCGATTTGTTCGGCTATTTGCCCGTAATTTAATCCATTATAACCTTCTTTTTTTCCATTTTCAATTTCATGTATGCCGAGAACTGCAAGAACTTGTAGCGATTCTTCTAATTTTCCAAAAGCCAATCTTTTTTCAAGAGTATCTATAGCAATCACCCTGAAAATAACTTGAATTCAATATTTAAATACGTTTTGGTGATAAAAGAACAATATTTGAAGTACAACTTAATAATAACAACAAAAACAAGGATATTTAAAGTTTTTAAGCTGTTTTATGCTTTGATGAATATTCAACAATCTATAGCATTAGAAATGCTTCCGAATGTATTGTATCATGGTACAAATTTAAAGTATCACAATCAACAACTTGAAAAACATTCAAGATATGAAATGGAAAC
>JAUVEX010000109.1 GCA_030594585.1 archaeon
AGTTTTTGAGGCGGGCAGTAAATGAAACATAGTCGCCTGCATCTATCTGCGTAGGCGTTGATATAAATGATTCTACGCGGATGTCTGTGTGTGGTGGGAGGCAATAAAATTCGTCATTGTCGCAGATACCAATGTCGTTAGGATTATTACATCTCCAGCAAGAACCACCACAGAATATTGGGTAGTTCGTCCAACAGGGACCACAAGTACCATCCGCGTTGCATATGGCCGGTCCTGTATCTGCATCTCCTTCTGAACAACAATAAGAGGGGGTGCCGCTTGAAGGACAGCATAAAGTGCCTGATGAGCATAAATACCAATCACCATTACAATATTCTGCATTATTACATTGATCGGCATTCTGCCAACAACTGCCGGTTTTTTGACACCAATATGGATGAGACAATGGGCAGCAAACGCCTCCATAAATTGGGTCACAAATGAAACCCGTATCACAAGCAGTATAACAGGACCCATCACATAAATTTGGGTAATCCGGATAACAACCATAGTCTAAGCAGGTATATGATTCACAATTTCCCGAACAACACTCTGCTGTTGAACATCCAAGATAACATGAACACCAGCCACCATTTTCAGTGCATGTGGCTGTCGGGGTGAAGGTTGCATAAAATGGATTTTTTAATTTATCTTCTAGTTTAGTTAGATTTGCGGGTTGTTTTGAGGGACTTGCAGGATTTAGAGGCTCTGAATTTGCAGAATCCGTTGATGCGCAACCACAAGCGGATTTTTGGGAAGCACTAATAGGCGTTATGGGAGTTATATAAGACTTTAAATAATAATTCGTTGAATTATCAATCGCAAGCACATTTTGAATTAGAAAAAACGAAATAAAAAACAATAAACAAACGAAAAACGAAGCCGTCAAAATAGGCTTCGCCTGCATCAACAAACGCCTCCGCTACAAGAGATGTTGTTGTTTACTATCGCTTCGATTAGAAATAAAGAATCAATGATATCAGAAGAACGAATGTTTTTGCTGTTTTGAACCAACTTCATTTGAGATACACCGATAAAAGTTTATCGTTATATCTCCCTTGAGATTCTATATTGGCAGAAAAACTTATAAATGTTTGTATATACTATGCGTTTTTTTGAATTATAATGTAGTTATATACAAAAAAGAAAAATCAGGGCGATTTAATCGCCCATTATTGATTAACAATTTCCTGTGGTTGCAGCTGTGCTTGCTTCTGATTCGTCAATTGTTTGGCCGCATATTTCAGGAGCATCATTGAAACTGTTGCATATAAGTGTTTTTAGCTTTTCTGGTGACCAGCGGTAATCTGACATTGAAAGCTGCATATTATTCAATCGAATATGTTCTGAGCCGCGAACGCCGTTTTTGTTGTTTAGCTCTTTTTCAGCTGCAAGAAGTGTCAGTCCTTCGTTTGTGGCGCAGGTTTCAATTGTAGATACAGAAACACTCACTGAATCTGCTGCATCTTTCCAGCAGGTGTCAAGATTTGCCTTGTTGCAGTTCTCTGCGATGTAAAGTGTGTAGTCCCAGTATTTGTTCGGGTTATTTTCCCATACACACATCTGCCGCACATTTTCTTCAACTTCGTATTTGCCGTGCATGGAGCAGAAATCACCTACACAATATGCATCTTCTTGTCCTTCATAGTATTCTGTTCCGTAGATGACCCAGTGCGGTTCAATATTTGCAACACCTGAAAGCATATTTGCAACAGGGGCGGTTAGTTTGTTTGCCTGCATTCCAAAAGGGCAGAAAGACATTGTGTAGACTTCAAGAGTTGGCTTGTCTGCTTTAGGGTATTCTGTGGGTGTTGCAGCAGTTGTATCTGCGGCTTCTTGTGCCTCTTTTGCCTGTGCTTCTGTCTCTTCTATGTTCATGCCTTGTACGAAAAACATTTTGCCGTCTAATGACAGGTAAGATGTTGCTTTTTGTGCTTGTCCGTTTGCGGTAACTGTCAGGTTAAGCGCATAAAGGCCGTTGTATTCTTCAATGCCATCTATATCCAGTTCCACTCCGGGGCCTAAAAGAGAAGATTCTATGAACGATTCTGCAAGTTCTTTTGCAGCTGTTTCATTCAGTGCGTTTGAATTTGTGTCTTCATTGCCCGGCATTGCAATAACTGTGATAAGAAGAATCGCTAGTATGCCGGTCATAATTTTCCAGGGCATTGTTTTATCTGTTTTATTATTTGTTTTTGCTTTTGTTTCCTGTTTTTTTGCTGCTGTTTTTGTATGTTTTTCTTCTGTTGGTTTAGCTTTAGTACTTGAGTTTTTCCCTCTTTTTTTGGTTTTTGATACCATAATTAATACCTCCGTTTTAACATTCGTTGTTTGTTATGCATGTATCGCATTTCGCTAGTGCGGGAACCGCTTCCCTGTGGAGCTTGCATAATAGGCCTTCTTGCCTTATGTTTTTGCAAAGATCGCACATTATGTGAGAATCAAATGGGCTTTTAAGTGTTGTGAGGTTTCTTGCCGCGTCTTTTAGAGCAATGTTGATGTTTTCATTTTCAGTGAGTACTTTTATTTTTGTTCCCCGGAATTCTTTTTTATACTGTGAGATTGCCGGCTGCGTTACACCCATAAGCCGTGCTGCATCGCTTTGTGTGTAGTTTAATGTTTCTGTAAGTTCTTTTGCAATGACTGCCCGTATTGCCGGGAAAATATCATTTACCATGATTTCGCAGAAGGGTTTCATAAATATCATTAATTGTTAGATTTTATATTTGTTTTTAGTATGTGCATCCTGTAAGTTTTGCCAATGTCTGAAATGATTGCGCTCCTTCAAGCAATTGCCCGTTTATAATCCATGTGGGGTATCCGCGAACACCAGCGTTATTACATTCGGTTGTTTTTTCAGTGCATTCTACATAATTTATGTATTGGAATTCGTCCCCAAACATCTCTTTTTGGTTCTGGCAGTGGGAGCATCCGTAGGCACTATATAATACTGCGTTGTTTTCTGTCAGGCATTTTGCAAATTCTGCTTTGTCTTTAGAGGCAATAATGTTTCCTGACACACACCCGTTTGTAAATACAATTAATTCTTTTTTCATGTGTTTCACTTATTCAGTTCGCTGTTATGGCTCATGTAATTTTCCATTTCTTCCT
>JAUVEX010000027.1 GCA_030594585.1 archaeon
CCCCCATCAGTTGTTTGTGAAAAATAGCCAGAAATAATATCGTTGTCTTTGTATTTTTCTCGGAGTGCTTCGTGCTGTTGTACTGTGAGTGAAGACATAAAAATTTTATCAATTTCCGGATCGTCTGTATAAATTTCGATATATCTTTGCGTTTTTCTGTTGAAGCTTTCGGTAATCCGGACAGGAACCCTTTTTTCACCAACAACTGCATCAAGTTCAACCAGTGCAGAAACAGCACAGTAATTTTCTTTTCCGGTTCCATCAAAATATGTAAGGTATTCCCCATTTTCAGTTATGAATGGCTCTGCATGAACTACCCTGATGTTTTCAAGAGTTGCGGGCACACCATAGATATTTTCAAACAGTCTTATGATAGGTACAATTTCATGAATTCCTTTTTCCCATAACGGGTTTGCTCTTTTTTTTATTATATCATCACATACACCTTTAGGAATATTGTAGTTAATCTGATTGTCTGTACGCACAACATTACTGGATGATGGATAGATTCCATGGTCTTTCATATATTCCTCAGTTATTGGTTTTGCAGGATCCAGTGTTTCAACTAAAAATTCATGTATATTAACGCCAATACTATTTGCCCTTTCAATAACATGTTTTGTAGTTTCATAAGCCATAGTCATAGGAGTATCAACAAGAATGACTGGTTTTTTGCCGTTAGGTTCCCGACATTCAAAGTATTGAAGCAGAGCATCAATAAAAGGAAAGTGGCCGTCTCTTTCGGTATCTTTGTCTACAGCAGATGTGGAAATATACGCCAAATCCGTTGGGTGCAGTATTTCAAAAAGTTCATCGTCAAAAGAATGTCTAAGCTCGTTTGGTTTAAATCCCCGGATGTATTCGTTTATATTGTAGTCATTTACTTTAACAGCAATACCCGCGTTCTTTAAATTTTCTAGAGTGTTGTTAATTGCCGGCGCACCAACCCCTCTAACATCTTCCCATGCACCAAAAGAAGTGTCTATCTTTCGTCCATCAAGATGAAGGGCATTTAAAGGGATTTCACCTTTAAGGGCTGCATTTGCTGTTACATTTGCAAGGACTCTTGCCCATCTGCCACTGTGTATTGTTGTCCCTTCATCAACCTTTCTGGGTCCGCCGAATCCAATAATGCGCATGTTTAATCCATCAGTATTGGTTTTCATTTTTAAACACCGTTATTCTTCAGTCCTTTATTCCTGCATCTTCTCGTCCATGCGTTATTTTGGTGACATCAATAGCGCTAAGAAGGCTTGCCATTTTTTCAATGTCTTCGTCTGTGCCGTCAAAACCAAGAACCTCTGCGCGGAAAATTGTTCGGTCTTTTCGATAAGTTCCATATATTTTAGCATAATATTCAGAAATAAGATTTGCGATTCCTGCAAAATCGCCCTCGCGCTCTTGAGATATATGTTTTTTGATTGATTGCAGTTTTTTCTCTGTTTGTTGAGTTACATCTATAAGAAAGACTTTTTTCGGCGTGTCTTTTCTTTTCTCATAGAAATCAGGCATAAGCCATACACTATATTTTCCAATTAAAACATTTGGTTTGTTTTGTAAAAGAACATCCATCACAATATCATGGCAGCCTTTATAATCCTCATGCATATTGGTTCTTGAAGGCAGAAACACAACATCAGGATTCTCAGTTTCTAAAATTTCGCGTATTTTTTGCTTTGTTTTGTCTTTTTGTTCGTCATCAAGTTTTGAAAGTGTTCCATCTTCTAGATTAAATTGGTGGTGGCCGGCAATTCCGACAAACTCGCGCTCATCTTGACCTTCCTGTTTTCGGTATTCAATTATTTTTTCTTCAGGAATAAGCTCAGCACCATGCCGCCCATCAGTCATATAGACATAACTGATTTTAGCGCCTTTCTCTTTCAGTTTCAGTATTGTACCGCCCATGCCAATAATGGCATTGTTGTTGTGCGGCTGGAAGATTAGGACTTTCATAAAATCACATTGTTTTATTCTAGAATGTTAACCATCAAGAAGTAACACTTATATCGAACCCATATATATGCGCTCCTAAAAAATCATTGATAACTGACCTCCAAAAGCACGCAATCTTTTTATGTCAGTTATTAAAAGAATACTAAATTTATAATAAAACTTATAATAAAATTATGAAAAGATTTATAATATTTACTGTTCCTTATTTTACCATGAACTATATATTTGATGATACGCAAAAGACCGTTGTCCCAACAGTCTTGCTTAAAAGTGAAGAGACCTTGAAAAGTATAGCGCACCCTGTAAGGGCGCGCCTTTTAAAGGAACTTGCACATGAGCCCATGTATCCGCTCCAGCTTTCAAGAAAACTTAAACTTCATGAGCAGAACATATATTATCATATTCGCGCACTTGAACAGGCAGGACTTATAAAAAAAGACAGAACAGAAGCGCGGGCAGGAACAATTGCCCAATATTACACGACAACAAAAACAGCATATTCCTTTATCCCTGATTTTGTGAAATCAACACCAGCCGATATAAAATTCCATGAATACCAGCAGGTGCCTGAACTTTTAAAACCGTTTGTGCGTGACGGCAAAATAAACTGCAAAATAGTTGTCGGCGCCCCTTACCCTCACGGCGAGCTCAACCGTGTCGAGAAGTGCGGCCATCTTGCAGGAGAGGTTGCAGCGCTTTTAGGGAAATATGGCATACCCTCTTCGAAAATTACTTATCTTGATACAGAAATTGAAGACCTTCGCGATAATCTTGTGATAATCTCAGGACTTTATGTGAACACCGCACAAAAGGCGATAAATGGAAAAATCCCCATCCGCTTCAACGAAAGCGGCACAAAAATAATCTCTGATTTCTCAAAAGAAGAATATTCCGAACCGGATATTGGCTTTATTGTGAAGGCAAAAAACCCGGTTGACAAGCGATTTAACATAATTGTTCTTGCAGGAATTGAAATGCAGGGAACAATGGCGGCAGTTCATGCATTCACAAGGCACTTTTCAAGAATTGAGGCAGGAAACATGTTTGACAAAGGCGTTTCCGCAAAAGTCGTACAAGCTATAGAAAACAAAGGACAGGTCGTTGATATTAGGTTTCTTGAGTAATCTCAACAACATCTCCGGGTTTTAAGCCTACTTTCTTTGCGAATCCCGCCTCAACTTCAAGAACATACTTGCATCGTTTTTTAGGGTAATATAGTTTCCATGTTTTCGGGTTTAAAGAGATTGGTTTTGCATCTTCGACAATATTTATGATTTTTTTGTTTTTGTCTATAAACACAAGGTCGAGCGGAAATTTCATGCAGAACATCCATATCCCATGCCTTGCACAGAAGTGAAATGACAGAAGCATGCGCCCTTTTTTCTTAAACATCAGCCCTTTTGTAAGCGCACCTACAGTGTCTGCAATCTGGATATCTCTTATTGCCTCGTTTTTCGATAAGTTATTTATGCTAGCAAAAACCATAAGTCTATTTATGGATTCACTTTTAAAAAATCTTTTCATTCAAAGGGAGCCGGACGCAAAAAAAGGGGATTTTGGCCGCCTTCTTGTTATCGGCGGAAGTAAGATGTATACAGGCGCACAGGCATTAGCAGCACTTGCAGGGCTTTATTCCGGATGCGATATTGTAGTTATTGTAGCACCAAAAAGAGCGGCAGATACATGTGCTTCAATTTCTCCGAATCTTATAACTTATCCACTTGAAGGCGATTTTATTGAAGAGGCGCACATAAAAGAGATAGAATCGCTAATAGATAAATCAGACGCTATTATAATAGGTCCCGGCATTGGTGAGCATGAAAAAACAAAAAAAGCAGTATTGAAAATACTTCAAAACACAAAAAAACCAACAGTCATTGACGCAGATGCCCTTAAAGCAATTGCCGGAGAAAAAGAAATCCTTAAAGGAAAGCCATTCATAATCACACCCAACAGGGGCGAGTTCAAAATCTTGGCAGGGAAAGAGCTTTCAAAAGAAAATGCGCGTTCACTTGCAAAAGACATTGATTGCGTTGTCCTTGCAAAAGGTCCTATAGATATAATAACTGATGGCAAAAAAACAGAAGAAAACAGCACAGGAAATCCATACATGACTGTCGGCGGCACAGGCGATGTGTTGGCAGGCGTTGCAGGAGCGCTTCTTGCGCGAGGGGTAGAGCCGTTTGATGCGGCAAGCCTTGCGACACTCATAACCGGCCGCGCAGGGGATATTGCAGCCGCGGCCTTTGGCGAGAGTTTAACAGCAACAGATTTGATAGACTCCATATCACAGGTATTAATGGAGGCAAAAGGCGAATGAAAAAGATTATTCTATTGTTTTTGATGTTATTTGTTCTGCCAACAGTTTATGCAGACACATGTGACCCAAAACCCCAAATAGATGATATGGGTATGTCAGCCACAACAATAGCACTTACAAGCGACCCGTGGTCAAATATAATTGCAGTTGAGGTAAATTGGTCGTTGAACGGCACAACAGACTGTAAAAATGCTATGGTATACATGAACTCAGACCTTGAAAACATATTCTATACTGAGGAAGAATATACCTCCGTGCTTTTGGGCGACAACATGATAACCAATATGGATATGATATTTCTCCCACAGGCAGTGCCGGGTGACGACTACCTGCAGGTTTTTATTACCTGTGATAATGAGGGGTGCAACAATTCAGGTGATTTTGGGGATTCACACATGTTTCTCTTTAAGATAACGCCCTTAAAATGCACAACCCATGAGAACTGCTCGCGCGACCAATACTGTAATACCAATACTCAGCAATGCCTTGAGCTTAATTGCGAAGCATGCGATATTATAGAAAATAATACCTGCATATCAACCTGTAACGATTCTGACCCATGCACTGTTGATTTTTGCGGGACTTCAGGTAAATGTGAGCACAACATAACAGAAAATTGTTGCCAAGCAGATGCGGATTGCAATGACAATCTTTTTTGCACAGATGATGCCTGCATTGATAACAGCTGTGTTCTAACCAACAAAACCTGCGAGGTCACAGGCCCGTGCGAAATAAGCACCTGTGTTGAGCCCGATGGCTGCCGAATATATAATAAGACTGATTGCGACCCAAACACCGCTGTCCAGTTGCCAAAAAAGTCAGCCACAGAAAGGATTGCAGACCTTAAAGGCTCACCAATACCCACAGATAAAAACACACTTGTGATTGGAATTATTGTATTGCTTCTGATTGTGAAGTTCGTGTTTTTGCGGTAAATTCATTAAGGTTTTAGTGAATTAATTCTATTCGGTGATAAAAAGGGTATTGATTTAAAAATATTCTTATTTCTGTATTTTTATGAACAGACTAAAATTAGTCAAAGCATGGTGTTTTTCAGATGGAAACGGAATTTGAAGTGAAAATACTAGACATTGATGTGGCTTATGTTCAATCAAAGCTGGAAACAATTGGAGCCAATATGCATCTTGGAAAAAGAAAAATGAAACGATTCGTTTATGAATTGAATCCCCCTCAGGAAAATGTATGGTTAATGCTCAGGGACAATGGAAAAGAAATCACAGTGTGTGAGAAAAAAATACACGCAAACACAATTGACGGTACAAAGCAACATGAAAAGGTTGTTGGCGATTTCTATAAGACACACCACCAAATTCTTAAATCAGGTCATTTACTCATAGCATATCAGGAAAACGAAAGAATAAGTTATATGCTAAATGGCGCTGCTATTGAAATTGATTTTTGGCCAGGCATTCCGCCATATCTTGAAATTGAAGGGAGTTCTGTTGAAGAAGTTGAAAATATGGTATCTCAATTAGGTTATACAATGAAAGATACAACAACTCTTGGCGTTCCGGATATTTACAAGTTATACGGTCGTTGTATTGAAGATTATAATATTGTAAATTTTTAAGATAACAAAAGAATTAATATACTTGAATCGAATTTTGTGTGAATCTAAATACATTTTAAAAGAAAAAAATAAAAGCGGGATTTATCCCGCCAAGCAAATTAAATAGATAAATTTATAATTTCTTTAGGTACTCGATGCCAACTTTTTTGACACTTGGTTTCCATACTTTTGCAGGCATCCAGTCAGGAGCATTTGCAGGAGATGAAACCTGGTTTCTGGAACCTCTGTAAATGTGGACTTTTTTTGTTCCTCTTTCTCGAAGCCTGATGTCTGCCTCGCCTCTGTTAGCTGCCTTTAGGGCTGCTTGTCGTGGTTGTCTTCCGGAGAAAACGCCTGTTTCGCTGCCGCTCTTTGTTCTCATAACAAAGTATCTTTTTTCTGCCATATTTATACCCTCCATTAGAAAAGCGCCCTCATATGTGTTGGTGCTTCTTCTTATTATTGGTTTTGGGTATATATAAAGTTTTCGCTAATAGACGGCTAAAAACACAGAAAAGTGTTGAAAAAATCGGCTTTAAGCGAAGTTTTGAAAAAAGCTCATTCTATTTCTTTTGCCTTGTAAAGCTTGTCTTTTGTAATGGCTGTCTTTTTGGATATGTGTTTTTTTATCTGCTTTTCTAAGACTTCAAGAGTTTTTGAAACCGACCCAAAAGCATTCCACTCAAAATCTTCGCAGTCAAAAGCGCCGACAGTTGTTATCATATGTGTATGTGTTGAAAATTTATGCCGCCCGCCCGCCTCACTGTGTATTTTCAGGTGAATTTTAAGCGAGGTTATATCTGTTTTTTTTGAAATTTCATCAAACGCCTTTTCTATTATTGATTGTATTTTTTCTAGTTCAAAATCGCCTATTTTGTCAGTATCAAAACCAACAGTAGTTATTTTTGGATTTTCAAACATATTATTCCCCTCCAACATCTCCGCCGTATTCTTTTAGGATTTCTTTTATTTTTTCCTGAACGATTTTCTTTTTTTCTGCAGGAACCCGTATGCGCACAAACCTTAACTCCTTTCGGTTCTTTCTTAAACTGGCTATTTCCTGCCTTATTTTTCTAATCTCTCCAAGTTTTTTCGCAATTTCCTTTTCATGTGTTTGTATTGTATTGTCAATATTTTCTTTTATCTCTTCTTCTGTTTTTGCCTCAAATATTACTTCGTTTCCATTATCCGGGTTATCTTTAACTATCGTTTTTATTCTCTTGCTTTCAAGAGTCTCCTGGCTTTTTTTGGGCATAGTTATTAATATGGTATTTCACAATTATAAATGGATATTATGGATACTATTTGTTTTGTCGGAACCGGCGGCGGGAGGATGGCAACAATCACCCAGCTTAGAAAAACCGCAGGTATATTTTTAGAGCTTAAAGGCGCAAGGATTTACCTTGACCCGGGACCGGGAGCCATTGTGCATGCGAGGGCAGAAAAGATACCCTTAGAAAAGATTGACTGCGTTCTTTTATCTCACAAGCACATAGACCACACAAACGACGCTCAAGTCCTGATTGAAGCCATGACAAAAGGTGTTCGCGAGAAAAAAGGGATTCTTGCAGCGCCAAAAAGCACAATTTCCGCAATCACCAAATATCATCAATCCGCACCAAAAAAAATCCTTAAAATAAAACCCGGCGATAAGTTTAATATTGGCGACCTAAATATTGAGGCAACAAAAACAATCCATACAGACAAAGACGGCGTCGGGTTCAAATTTTTTGCCTCAAAAAAAATATCCTATGTGGGAGATACAGTGTATTCAAAAGATATTGCCAAAGAGCATAAAGGCGCAGATATTCTTATTCTGAATTGCCTTTATCTTGTAAACGAGAACAAGGGAAAAGATGTTGAATTCGCAAAGCATATGGATTTGGCGGATGCGATAAAATTCGCGCATGACATAAAGCCAAAACTCTGTATCCTCCAGCATTTCGGCATGGGTATGATTCTAAAAAAGCCATGGGAAAAAGCAAAAGAAGTCGAGGAGGCGACAGGCGTAAAGACCGTTGCTGCAAGAGACGGCCAGGTGTTTGATGTTGGTGACGGTGTAAAAAAGGGAAAAACAGGCCTTGAAAGGTTTGCCTGAAAATCAAAACACCTTTAAATGTTTCTGTTTCTATGTATTAACCATTAAAGAGTTGTTAATATGGTCGGACAACAAAAATGGTCAATGGTCACAAAGTATGAACCGCCTAAATTAAGGGATATGAAAAAAGGCAAAGTCATAGTCGAGGTTGAAGCAGCATCAACTCCTGAAGATATCGTAACTGCGCTTAGAAGAAAGAAGAATAACGAGATTCTTGACCTTGAAAACTGTGTCCTTCTTTCAAGACACCCAGAAGAAATGGAATTTTATGAAATATATGAAACTCTTCCTTCAGACACTGAGCTTATAAACTGGGCTGATGAAAAAGACTGGAACAGGTATGGCAATTTTTGGGAAATAACGGAATTTGATGCCGTTCATTCAAACCTGCTTAAATATGCATGGCCGGAAACACTTAGAAATCGAAAGGAGTTCATAAACCGCGTCAAGCACCCTCCTAAAAAAGAAGGCGAACTGCCGTTTTATCCGCGTTATCGTTATGATGCTGTAAAACAAGATTGGCATCCTAAAACCGGAAAAAATATATACAATGTCTGGGATTACCTGACGCTTTTTAAAGGTGCTGCAAAATTCCATAACGAACATGCAAAAGGAAAACATCTTGACATTCCGCCCATCCCCCAAGCCGAAAATTGCTGGATTTTGGATGTGCCTTCCGATACAGATCCGGATGAAATGTACCAGACAGTCATCGGATTCATTCCCGGCAAAGAAAAGACAATCCGAAATTTGACAAATTCCAATGAGGCGATAATGAATCTGACAGGCTCAACCAATGCCTGCTCTTGTCCGGATTACCTTCATCGCAAAAGACAAAGCCAAAACCCTGTTTATGAAGTTAATCCGTTCTGTAAGCATATTGTATTTGCAAATTTAGAACTTGAATCTCATGGTTTGTATGTAAAAGAATCAATGCCATTTCCAACTGCAAATGCATGGAACCTGAAACGAAAAATAGACAACAACATCCGTTTTCCTGGCGGCAAAAGAACCGACGCATCAGCAGATGCTATTGTTCGCGCATACATAGACAAAGGAATTAACAATATCGGTGCACTCTTTACAACAAACCCTGCGTATGTCCGCAAAATTCACAGCAGCTACAAGCAGATTGTGGTGTAAGCCAATACACATATAAATCCATTTTGTCAATACACTATGCAAAGAGGTCACATTTATGGAACTTCCAAAACACTACAATTCTGATGATTCTGAAAACAAATGGGGAAAATACTGGGAAAAACAAGGTATTTACAAATTCGATTCTAAAAGCAAAAAGAAACTCTATAGTGTTGACACACCACCGCCAACAGTATCTGGCAAAATACACATGGGCCACGCATTTTCATACACTCAGGCTGATATGATAGTCAGGTTCAAGCGCATGCAGGGATTTAATATATTCTATCCTTTCGGCTTTGACGACAATGGTCTTGCAACAGGCCTTTTCGTAGAAAAAAAGCACAAGGTAAGCTCAAGAAAAATGGGGCGGGATGCTTTTGTCAAATTATGCCTTGAGGAGACCAAAAATTCAGAAAAAGTGTTCAAGGAATTATGGACTAAAATAAGCATTTCAGCTGACTGGTCGCTTGAATATTCAACAATTTCACCCAAAGTCCAAAGAATATCCCAAAGGTCTTTTATAGAACTTTACAAAAACGGTAGAGAATACCGAAAAGAAGCGCCCACATTCTGGTGCCCTAAATGCCAGACCGCAGCATCTCAGGTAGAGCTTGAAGATAAAGACTTTGATTCATTTTTCAATGACCTAAATTTCAAATTAAAAGACGGCGGCAGTATAAAAATCGCAACCACAAGACCCGAGCTTTTGGCAGCTTGCGTGTCTATATTCGTCCATCCAACGGACAAGCGATACAAGAAACTTGTAGGAAAAAAAGCAATTGTGCCCCTTTTCGGTCAAGTTGTCGAAATAATAGCGGATGAAAAAGCAGACCCCGAAAAAGGAACAGGTGCTGTAATGTGCTGCACTTTTGGTGACCAGAACGACATTGACTGGTGGTATGCCCACAAACTCCCGCTAAGAGTCGCAATATCTAAAAACGGCGTCATGACCGAAATTTCCGGAAAATACGAAGGAATGAAAATCGAGGCCGCAAGAAAAGAAATAATTGAAGACCTTAAAAAAGACGGTGCATTAACCGGTCAAAAACCAATAACTCACGCAGTAAATGTGCATGAAAGATGCGGAACCGCAATAGAGTTTTTAGTCACAAAGCAATGGTTCATAAAAGTCCT
>JAUVEX010000136.1 GCA_030594585.1 archaeon
AAATGTTAAAGCCATATGTTCTGACTGCAAAACCGGGCTTGATGACAGCAGCATTGATGTTGTACTTCTCTATGATACATTTCACGACCTTGAGGAACCGGACAGGGTGCTTAAAGAGTTGCACAGGGTGTTGAAACTTAAGGGAACGCTTTCTTTTAGCGACCACCACATGAGCGAGAGGGATATTGTGTCAAAAGTAACCAACAGCGGATTGTTCCGGCTGCTCAACAAAGGCAAAAAGACATACAATTTTGCAAAGAAGAAATAGCATTGGATTCCGCACAGCGTTAAATATATACACATAAACGCACAATAATCTTCATGCCATTAGAAGAATACACCAAAAAAAGAAATTTCTCGAAAACATCAGAGCCAAAAGTTAAAGCAAAGAGTACTGGCAAAAACATATATGTCATACAGGAACACAATGCATCGCATCATCATTTTGACCTGCGCCTAGAAATTGGCGGCGTGTTAAAATCATGGGCAATACCCAAAGAGCCGCCAACAGATTCTAAAACAAAACGGCTCGCAATTAAGGTTGAAGACCACCCGATAGATTACGCAAAATTCGAAGGAACTATTCCCGAAGGCCAATACGGTGCCGGAACTGTTAAAATATGGGATAAGGGAACGTTTAACCCAATAAAAATTGAAGAAAAAGAGATAATCGTAGATATTGACGGAAAAAAATTAAAAGGACTGTTCGTCCTTTTAAAAACAAGCTTCAAGGGCGCCAAAAACACCTGGCTTTTTTTCAAAAAGAGAGATTAAAACCTTCCTTCAGTCAGGCTAATGTGGTCTTTTTCAATATCAATAAGCGCTTCAAAAACCTCAATTGCGCGCGGCTCGCATGCCTCGCCAAGAAATTGGGCGTATCTTGCTGTTGCTTTTTCTTCCCGTTCGTGTGATTCTTTTAGGTTGTGTTTATTACGCCCACAAATATTTTTTTCTCTTGAAATTTTCGGATTTTTTGCTTTAATAATCTTTGCAAGTGTGCTTGCATGCTCTGCTTCGATTTTTGCCAATCGCTTAAACATTGTAGCATCGAAAACATTATCTGCTTTCGCAGCAGCACAGAAATAAAATTCCGCATTTGATATTTCAATCCCAACTGCAGCTTCAACATTTTTCCTCGTTGCATCTGTAAGCTCAATTACTTCTGTTTTTACATAATCCTTTGCAAGAACCATGTTTTCTATGTGCGCTCCGCAGAATGGGCAGTGTGTGGGCTTTTCATCACCGATAAACCCTTCTTCGCATATTTTGCATTTATATACTTGAACCATTGAAATTACCTCCGAAGCATCTTATGGCATATTATTGCATTTTTAAAATTAAATATTTGCCATTCCCGTGTACTGCCATTACAACCCAAAACATATAAAGAAGCCAGCCTAAAAACTATCACCACGATGTTTTATGGGTGATTTTTTGGCTAAAAAAACAGCAGGTCTTACAGAACCGGTAAAAATAATAGGCCCTGCAGGAAAAGAAGTAGAATGCGATGCAATACTTGATACCGGGGCAACAAGAACATCCCTAGACATTACAGTTGCAAGAAAAGTGGAACTTGGCCCCATATTGGGTTCTGTTCGCGTAAAAAGCAAAACAATGACAACCGGATTTGTCCGAAGGATTGAAGTGCCGTGCAAAGTAGTGATGCTCGGGAAAATATTTGATGTAAAGGTAAATATAACTGACCGCCGTGATATGCATACAAAAGTGCTTATAGGGAGAAACATAATACACGGAAATTTTGTTGTTGATGTTGAAAAAACGCATAATTCTGCAGATATAAAAGATGTAAAAAATAAAAAATCAGAATAATTTGATTCTTATGAAACTACTCATTGTAGGTCCGGAAAATCGGACAAACACGGAAATATCCTTGCTTGATCGCGCAAAGGAATACTTTGATACAGTTCTTTATGTCCCTATGGCAGGTGTTCGCATAGAGACTACTACTGACGAGTCTATACCCTATTATAAAAATACAAATTTGTTCGAATTCGATGCAGTCCTTGGAAGAATCAGCAAAAAAAACAGTGATGCGGGCTATGTTCTTATGAAGCTTTTCGAAGACCAAAAAATATATACAATAAATTCATACAAATCCATCCTTTACGGGTATAATGAATTTCTGGCGCCGATTTTTTTGAAAACAAAAGGCATTCCAACACCGAAAATACACTTTGCAATAACACGAAAAGCAATAGAGCACATCCTGCCGGATATAAAATATCCTGTTTTATTGCGCCTGCCGTATGAAAAAAAGGGTTCTGTAGTTATAGATTCATACGATTCTGCAAAAGGTGTTATAGATACAATAGAAAAACTTTCACAGCCAATCATGATCCA
>JAUVEX010000001.1 GCA_030594585.1 archaeon
TATATTGGGAAGACAACAATGCTCTTGCCGGATATATCTTCAGCTTTGACAATGGCAATGGTACATTATACAACGACTCTTATGTTGAGATGACAGGCACCGGCAACTGGTCAAATGTGACAAAGAGCGTCAACTCAACAGCAGATTCAATCATTCGCTGGCGCGTCTATGCAAATGATACCGCCGGCAACATGAATGCATCTCTCATTTATAGTTTCAATACGACAAGCACAAACATTAACATAAATATCCATGAGGCAGACAACTCAACAGATAAGGCATGGTCTATCCTAAATATCCCGCTTGATTTCAATTATTACTGCTATGCCGGGATGGGTGGCTGTGAGGACACTTATGCTTCGGATAGTGATGGAAGTACTGCAAATTTTACAATAGATAATATTGGCGATACGGTTGATGTGCTTGCTTATGTTACCTCGGATTTTAACAGTTCTACATTTATGATATGCTCAAGCACAGACGATGACAATGACGGCGATGATGCTGCCTGCAAAGACTCTCCTGCAACAGGGCAGAATGGTGCTGATAACCTGCAGATATACATAAATGTAAGCGGCTCGTGGGGGTGGTATAATGTTTCTAATTCAAACAGGGATGGGTCATCTTATGCCCTTGCTGTTGACTGCGATGTTCCAACAGATACGAATGCAACAGGCATTGACTTTCAGGTACGCGCGCCGTATGGCACGCAGGGCAGTTACGGCACTACAATAACTTTTGTGGCATATCACAATATATGCAGTGATGGAGAGGAAGGAACTTATTATACTCCATAGGTGTTTTGCATGATGAAAAAACCTTTTGTTCTGTTAATCGCCCTTGCATGGGTTTTTCTTAGCTTTGCGTGCAGTGCTTCGGCAATGGGGGTTTCGCCTGCATTTTTTGATACAGGATTTCTTGAGATGAACGGAATATACGAATATTATACCTATCTGAACAATGAAGATAATATCGCCTACAATATAACGCTTTTAACAACACCAAGAGCAGAGTATCTTACATCATGCACTGCTTTTGTTCCGGAGCAGTTTGAGATAAAACCCGGCGAAATAAAGGAGATAAAAATCCTGTTAAATACCGGTTCCTGTGAGTTGACTCCCGGGAACCACCAGCTTATAATCCTACCTGAAATTGCGGCAAAAACAGATGCGGGCGTTAAAACAGTTTCTGTGCCTTCAATAAGTGTGCAATTTTTAATTGAAGGTGCGGTAAATCCACTGCTTTTGCTTGAAGATTTTGAAATGCCTGCGAAGCTTGAAGCAGGCGAGGAATTTCATTTCTCATTAACTGCGAAAAACACAGGCAATGTGCGCGTTGGCGCAATCCCGTTTGTTGATATAAAAAAGCACGGGGTTGTCATACACACCGCAAGAGGCACAACAGAGGCACTTGTAGAACCCGGCACAACAAGAGAGTTTGAGTTTTCGCACAATTATCCTATTGTTGCCGGTGATTATGTTGCAAGCGCTTATGTACGATATTTTGACGGGCAGGTTACCAATACGAAGGATGTTTCATTTACCGTGGTTCAAGGCAGCATTCCAGAGGATGCAAAAAATGAGGATGGCGGCAACACACCAAGCACTCCCGGATTTTTTGAGACCATAAACATTGGAGATGAGGACGATGTATTTACGGGAGAACAAGATGCGTCGCCTGAAAATTATATGGGTGATGATGCTGGGATAGTCATAGTTGACCTTGAAGCATACATTGTTGCGCAGAGTGTTTCTGTGTCGCTTAGTTTTGAAAATAAGGATGATTCTGATTTAGATTATAGCCTTAGGGTGGCAATTTTTGACAGCAATGGCCGTATTGTGACAGACGCAAAAGAGGACAGCACTGTTCGCGCGCTTGAACTTAAGAAAGTAAATAAAGTGCTTTTTGCCGGTTCGGACAAAACATATGCTGTTGATGTGAATATAACTTATAGCGCGGGCGGAATTGAAAAGACAGTCCAAAGGAGAGTTATTGCAGAAGTGTATTCAAGTCCTACAGGAATGTTTGCTTACGGAAGTTCAACAGGAATTTTTGCTGTTGTTTTGATACTTGTTTTCCTGTATCTTTTCAACAACAGAAAATCGCTTTCATGCAGTGGAAAAAAGCCCTTAGACGCTGTTTTAAATAAATACAGCGATATAGAGAGAAATATAAGTGTTGCAGAAGACAGCATACACCGGCTGAAGAAAAAAATCAGGCGCTAAAGATGGATGAAAAAAGAAAACTTCGCGAAACACAGCATGCAATTGCATTGTTTGTAGTATTATGCATGTTGCTTCTTTTTTTAAGCGGCACAGGATTTATTACATCCCCTTTAGGTTATGTTGTAAATACCACTATTTCTGTAACAATTGCTCCGGAACTCAATCATATTTTTTACGAGGAAGAACTCATGAATCCTTCCAGGGATTATGTTTTCCAGATAGGGCCGATAACTACAGACGGGCTTTGGCATAGTTATAATAGCACTTACGGCGGGGTTTTTGCAGGATATGATATCGGGACTTATTCAGACAATAATACGAATCTTTTCAAGCTAAGGAATACAGGAACAAAAACCATTGATGTGATTATAGCATCCTCTGATTTTGACAATGGCATGATAGGTGACGGAAACTATATTGATGTCAATCAATTCGGCGGCGATTTCCAGATATATATTCCAGGTACAGGATGGAGAAATGTTTCGGATAACAACAACAGGGATGAGGACGGGATCAAAAACAATGAAGAGCTTTGCATAGCCAATAATCTTGTTGTAGGTGCAGAGGTTAGCGGGTTTGATGTTCGGATACGGGCATGGCCGGGTACAAATCATGGTAATTATACGGCACATATAATGGTGTCTGTCTTTGAAAGCGACACAATTGATATCTGCACAGGAGTTGGAGAATATGTTTTGCCTTAAAAATACAAAAGCGGTATTTTTGAAGAATGCGGTGTTTTTTGCATTCTTTGTGTTGCTTTTGATTTTTGAATCACAAAGCGTTTTTGGTTTGGGTGTAATTCCGTCATATATAGATGCCGGAGCAATTACGCAGGGTGATATGCATCTTTCTTCTTTTGAGGTCATCAACAGGTTTGACTATCCTGTGCCCTTAAACCTAACATTTGAGCTTACGCATTCATCTTCTTATCTGAAAGAAAATGTGATTTTCTTCCCATCAAGCGTTGTTTTATATCCTCATAACAAATCAAAACTTTTTAATGTGCTTATCATGGACACAGAGCACCTGCCATTAGGCAACCATTTTCTTGTGTTTAGGCCGATTCCAATAACTCTTGAAGATGCAGTGATGAATTCAAGCCAGAATATAACGACTGCATCGTATATTATGCAGACAAGCGCGTTTGCGCTTAATTTTGATATAGCCGCCAAGGGGGGCATAGTGGAAGAGGTTGGGGAGGATGTGCCGGCAAGCCCGTCAATGCCCAGCGATTCAATGATCGTGATTCAAACAATAGAAGAGGCGGCAAAAGATATTGCCATTATATACCCTTCGTTCTTTAAGGTTGCGCATGAGAACGAATCTGTTTCAATAACAGTAAAGAATGAAGGAAGTTTTAATTTTACCAATCTCACAATCCGTATAATTACTGAGCCGTTTTTTAATGTTGAATACAATAGCGTGATAGGTGCTCTTTTTTCAGGCGATGAGACAAAGGTAACTTTGAATATGTCCGGGTTTTCAAGCACCTACCACTATGCGAAAATAGTTGTTTCTGACGGGGTGGATGAATGGGTGGAGGCAAGCATGATAGTGTATGTTCCTGACATATCAAGAGCTGCGGTTTTACATGACTGCATTGTTTTTGAGCCGCAGAACATAAAAATAAAACCAAATACGGAAACTTCAATAAGACTTTCTGTTTCTAATAATTGTGATATTGCGCTTAATAATGTCAATATGATTGTAAGCAACATAGCCACGAAAAACATAGGGGGCTTAAACCCAAAAAACACATCAATTGTTGAATTTTTAATTTCCCAAACTGAAAGCTATAAAGAATACCCAATTTCTTTTATTTATGATGAAGGCGCAAGTGCGGGCGTACTTCGCGTGTCTTTAGAAAGCGGGTTCTGGCAGATTGTTCTTATTTTATTTGCATTTATGCTGCTGATTGCCGGAGGGATTTATGCATACAAGCGCTTCCGAAAACGGAAGTCCGTTACTTCTAAGCTCAAGGATGTTAAATCCACTAAGCATACAAAAGGTTCTAGAAGATTCAAGCGGGTATAACAGCCACTCTTGAGCAGTACAAAGTTTTATATGTTTTAGTTAATTACTATTTATTAGTGGTACTTATGAAACATACAACATTTTTTTTGACAGGAATTATGTTATTTCTTGTTGGCGTTTCCGGATACGCGTCTGGTGTTTTTCATCTTACATCTGGTGGTTCTTCGGGCGAAAATAGCATAACTGCAAATTTAATTCTCTCACGCGAAAATCATAATTATATTGATTTTTGGCACGAAAACAAGAATCAAATTGCGCGCATTTTCAATCCATTTATAGAGCAATTTAATAATTCCGGCTGCATTGATCATATTCATCTAAGGGCGCTTATAACCACAGACGGGGTTGTGCGCAGGAAAGCATTTGAACTTGCGAGCGTGGGCGCGGATGATATTGGGGTTGCGTATGCATTACATTCGTTTGTATTTAACGAAATCAGTTATGTGCCTGTTGATTTAGAATTTGACGCTGTTGAGACCATGATTAATAAAAAGGGCGACTGCACGGAGAAATCAGTTCTTCTTTTAAGCCTTCTTAAAGCAAGAGGAATAGAGGCGTATGTTATAGATGGAAATGCCCACAGGTATGTTTTTGCGAAACTTGACGGGGTGTGGATACCTATTGACACCACAGCAAAAGATTTTTATTTTGTTTACAAATCATGGGGTGATGAGAAACTTCGAAGCCCTTATGTTCCTGTTATGCAGGCATTCATCTTTGATGAAAATAAGGTTTTGTTCAACAAAGACTGGTGCTCAAATGCCTAGTTTTTCTAAATAATTAACTATTTATTGTGATATTTTCTTTATTTTTATGCTCTTTAGGTATTGTTTTCATATGTTAATATATCAATTATATAATTACTATTTAGTATCGTATAACTATAGATTATGTTAAATATAGAAACATATATAAACCAGACCACACCAATAAAAAGTCATGCCCGGAAAAAACGGAATTTCTATTGGAAAAGCTGATAAGGTTGTTTTAAGACTTCTTGAAAAATCAGGAAGAGCACTTTCTACTTACGAGATTGCAAAAGCGCTTAAACTTTCATGGGCTACGGTCAACACCCATTGCTATAAGCTTATGTCCTTTGGAGTTATTTCCGGCAGGAATGAGGAAGTAAAAATAGGCATGAAACGCATTGTCTGGGAGCTTAGCGGCAGCCCTGCAGGTGTTTAAAAATCAGTGTGATTAAGATGAACAAACGAGATGGTGTATGTGGAAAAGAACGGTTTGAATTATTTGCTGTTTTAGCAATGATTTTTTTCTTTGGTTTTGCGGGCAATGCATATGCTGTTGAATTAACCAATGTTTCTGTAAATCCTTCCACTGCATGGATCAATCCATCAACAGGGGAATCGGTCATAGATTTGTATGCCGAATGTGTTTCAAACAGCACGGCAAATGTCACGGCGGTTATTTCCGGCGCTTCTGTTGATTCTTTAGATATGGTACGCAAGGACAATACAAGCATGTATACAGGAACACATGTTCTAAACAATTTCGGTGAGTACAATGCCACAATTACATGCGAGTATGCGAATGAGACAGATACAGCTACTGTGCCTTTTTCTGTTAACTTACTTATGATGGACATTCTTTCAATATCTGAAACAGAGGCATACGCCGGAAACATATCCATCATAACGGCAGAAGTTCTGTTGAATGGCGAGCCTTTGGCAGACGGCGCTAACTTTAGTGTGTTACTGAAGGATTCTTCTAATATGTGGAACGTCGAGATGCAGGAAATATCTTTTGATGGCGGGGTGTATGAGCTTGTGTGGGCAATTCCTGCAGTTGGGCAGGGAGATTATGAGGTTGATGTGACTGTTGTGTTTGAAGGGAATTCGTTTACGGCACAGCCTGCACTTTCTCTTAAAATCAGGCCGCCTGTGGAATTGGAGATATTAAGCCCTTCTGTTGACACGATATATTCTTTGACAGGCACAAAAGAGGTTGAAATTGTTCTAAGGGCGAAGCACAACCCTTTTTTGATAGACACATTGCACCAATCAGACTTTTGCGTTGAACTTGGTGATAAGGAACTCCAGATTGACAATTTCACATTTGATAGTGCAACAGGCACATACAGTTTCTTTGTTGACTTGTATCGGACAGAGCCCGGGGAATATGATTATGAGCTTTTTGCGTGCGTTGATCCTGATGGCTTTTCAAAACAGAGAAGCGATTCTTTTGTACCGGTAGAGTTTATGGTTGATTTTGAAGGCATTTTGCAGGATGCGAAAAAAAAGCCTGTATCAGAAGTTACGATAATTCTTGTAAAAACCAGCGGCTGTGCTACCTATGATGAGTGTGTTACAGACAGTTCCGGTTTCTGTTCTGTGACAATCCACCCCGGAACATACGACATTGAGATGGTTTTCAGTGACATTTCAGTTAAGCTGTATGGTGTCGAGCTTCCAGGCGAGGATGATTCTTTTAACAGGATACAGGATATTGTAAGATATGACCGATCGGTCAATATGCAAATTGATGGCCTGAAAAAAATCATGAATTTTGTTGCATTTGATTTTATGCTTCCGTATGATGACGCAAAAGTAATTATGTCCGGCGCGGGTGTGGGGGATTCTCAAGTGTTTATGTGTTCTAAATGGAATTTCGCGGACAGTGTATGTTCGGGCACATGGGAGCCTTTTGATTCGGGAATAAATTATTTTTCAAACAAGATAGAATTCGAAACTGACGAGCTTTTCGCATTTGCAATAGGGGCGCGAGATTCGCTTAAAATTGAGATGGACGAATACCAGAAGAAATATTTTTCTGGTGAGGATGTGAGCCTAAAGGGAATTGTTAAAGACAGCAATGGCAATATGGTGGATGATGCGAGCATAATATATAGTTTTGGAGGGGATGAAGGAAGTACGCTTACAGAATCTGACGGCACTTTTAGGATAAAATTCAACGCTCCTGAAGCTAAAGGGATATTCGATGTGCGGATAAAAGCTGAAAAATCCCCTTACGATTCTGCAAAAAGCACAATCACTCTTGAAGCATATAAAAAAGAATCAATGGATTTGAATGTTCCTCAATCATTATCAGTCATTCCGGGCAATGAAGGCGCTATTGTGGCGGGAATAAAAAACACCGGGCAGACCACACTGGTGGATGTAAAACTAACTGTTTTAGGAGTATCTTCCGGATGGTATGCAATAAGCCCGCAAAATATAGATGATTTAAAGCCGGGAGAAGAAAAAGAGTTCACAATAACATTCCTTGTGCATTTAGATGATTGTGCGAATATAATTTGCAAACAAGAATATGCTTTGCAGGCCTCGGCGCAGTCCAGCAGCGGAGCTACAGCAAACGATGAATTTGTGCTGTATCTTGATGGAGCCTTTGATTTTGCAGGCGGCCAGGAAACCACAGAAATAACTTCGGGATTTTCAGAAAATTTTGTATCGGGAATTGCTTCTGTTGGAAATTTACTTACAGGACAGGCAATTGGAGCGGAATTGCCGGGCGGTTACTTAATTATCCTTTTTTTAGTCGTTATCTTTGCCGCAAGGAAATTCTTGAAGATGCCAAAAAAACAAAACATGGTCGAAAAGCCGCATGTTTTGGACAAAGCACAGGCCGATGAGATAAAAGCAGAAGTTTTGAGGGGTGCAAAGAAATCAAATACAAGTGCAAATCCAAAAACCCACAAAGTAAGGAAAACCGGAAGAAAAGCAAATGAAGCGCGCCCACCCACCACAAAAAAAGACATTAAGACAATTTTGTCAAACCCCTTTGATTGAAGTATTCTTAAGCATTAGGCATTTTAAACAACAGAATTCCCAAAATGACGAGCCAAAAACGAAAATTTTATATACTACCGCTGCAAATAAACTATTAAGGGAATAAATTATATGCTTGGTCATAATGCGTTATGCGTTATCGGCTGAAAAATGGTGGGGAGATAAAATGAAAAATTCAGTTAGTTTGTTTTTGATAGTATCTATATATCTTACAGTTGTTTTTGTTCTTGATTCTCCAAATGTACTGGCTGATGGGGATAATGATGATTTGGATGCAAATGTGACAATTGGGACTGCAGCGCCTTCTGTAGGCGCAATATCCTGTGTTGGCGGGACAACTCTTACGCTGAATGCTGAGACAACAAAGCTTTTGAACTGTTCTGCTACAATTACTGATTCGAATGGATATCAAGATATAATTTCCGTTCGCGGGACATTCCATAACTCTACATCAGAAAGTGATGGAGGGGATACAAGGGATAACTACAAGAATGCTACTTGTGTATTTACAAATACAGGATCCGGCACTGACAGAAACATTGAATGCGCATTTACTGTGTGGTATCATGCAAACCCTGCTGATTGGACCGTATATTTCAACGCAACAGATAATGGCGGGCTTACCGGAAATAACACAGCAACCATTACGGTAGACACACTTATTGCCCTGAATGTCACTGAAACGGCTATTGATTTTGAGACAGTTGCTCTTGGAGGCACTTCCAATGAAATCACCACCGCGATAAAAAATACAGGCAATGTTATTATTGACCTTAATATCAATGAAACGCTTTATGGTGGATATATGAACTGTACTGATGCGGATTCGGATGACATACAGACAGACGCGGCAGGGACAGGCATAAGGTATAATACAACGACAAGTTTTACCTTTTCCGACACTCCGTGGAATCTGACAGCAAGCAATCCTTTAGTGAATGTAAGCTGGGCTGAAGCGGATGAGTCAAGCACCCCAACGGCTCCAACGAATGACTTGTACTGGCTTTTGAAGCTGCCTTCTTCCGGCCTTAAAGGGGATTGCTCTACAGTGGTTAGGATATCTGCAGCGCAGGATGTATAATAGAGTTGCTTTTTATGTACTTTCAATAGTTGAAGCTCTGCGTTTCAATGCGTGGTTTTAGTCGGTTCCAAAGCAATTTACAATTTCGTTTTGAATATCTTGGAGTGAAAGCGAATTTGCGGCCAAATCAACGCGGATGGTTTTGGGCACTTAAAAGCTAATGCGTCAATACAATTTTGGATAGCGGCCAGAATAATTTAATATAGCTGTACTTGTAAATATATTAGTATGGGATATTTGCTTTTTTTAGATTCAATTAGGAGTAAACTGCTTTGTTTTTTCATGGTTTTCCTTTTGTTTTTTGTATTTTTTTCGGGCGTTGTTTCTGCCGGCAGTTTTGCAGCAGGCCCGGGTAAGATATATTATAACGATCTTCTTAAAAGCGGATATGCTGAGGCGGAAATATACTTAAATAACCCTGAAAGCATGCCTGTGGATGTTGAGATTTTCGCAAGCGGAGATATTTCCGACTGGATGTTTTTTTATCCACAGACAATTCGTATGGGTGCACAGGAAACAGTTTCTTCAGTTGCTATTATAAAACCTCCCAAGCATGTAGCAAACGGGCAATATACCGGCGCGATAGAGATTATTACAAGACCTGTCCGCAGTGCAAATACTACTGCGCAATATGGGTTGAGTATAGAAACTGCTATAACGCTTTGGGTTTTTGCAGAGGTTACCGACAATCAGATTGTCGGTTATTCAGTTACAGATGTTTCTATAAGTTCGGTTGAGACGGGATACGATGTTCCATTGCTGCTTTCAGGCAAAAATACAGGCAATGTTGAGGTGGCTCCAAAAATCCATGCAGACATATATGATGCAAACATGAATCTGATTAAAGCTGTGAATATTTCCGGTACTAAGGTTATGCCAACTGCCAGAAACACAGAGACATTTTATATTCCAACAGAAACCCTGCCTTTAGGACAGTATTGGGTAAATGTTTCTGTTTTAGTGTATGATAAGGTGGCACATACCAAACTATTTACATTTGATATTATGGAGTTTGGCGCACTCAGGCTTACAGGTTTGTTAAAGCAGGTTGCAGCAAGTAATGTGTGGATAGAACCGGATGAGATAGTTACAGTATACGCTGTTTTTGAGAATACCGGACAGTTGCCGTTAAAAGCGAAATTCAAGGCAGAAGTATTTTTTGAAGACAAACTCATAGAAACTCTTGAAAGCGATGAGAGAACTGTTGCGGTTGGCGAGACGGTTAATATGACAACTTATTACAATCCAAATATGCAAGGCAGGCATTTTGTAGAAGGATATGTCTATTATTCCGGGAAGACCACATACCGAAAAGGAACAGTCATTAATGTGTTTTCGGTTGACAAGAAAAGCGCGTTTTTTGAAGAACACACCTATTTTATATATACTACAATCATTTTGTTACTGTTGTTCTTTTTGAAGCGGATTAGGGGTGTTTTTTCAAACCGTTTTGTTTCATATGAATCAGTAACCGGAAAGTACGAGGGCATTGAGAACACTATTGAGAGGCTCACAAGAAAAACCAAAAAACTAAAGCGAAAAATAGAGCACAAAAACAATTTGCGGAGGGGTGGCTGATGGGACTTTTTGGTTTTCGAAGTGACCGGGAGGAGCTAGAAAGGCTAAAAAAACGAGGGGACTACCTTGAGAGTAAGGTAAAGCTCTTAACAGAGCTTTTGTCAGACATAGATTCTGAAATAGATGTTTTGCAGTTTGACCACTCCCGACAAAAAATGCCGACGGATGTAAAGCAATCTGATACTGATTTAGAAACCTATGAACGAAAAGGGCACCCACGCGAAAAAATTGTAATTGACATGCGCGGCGGGTCAGATGAAAAGAAACTACTGGGTTGTGGTTGGTGGCCGTCAGAAAACAATTTTAGGTGGACTGGGTGTGACAGCAAGTCGGCTGAAATAACATTCGATGTATCGCCAAAGGCAGCATACAAGCTTTATATGCGTTTTTTTGTCCCGCGTATGATTGCAAAAAAACCAATCAGTGTTCTTGCTTGTGGCAAGAAGATTTTTGAATTTACACCAACAAAAGAATCAACTGTTGAAAAAACAATACAAATTCCTAAGAGCTTTACAGATAGCGGGATTCTTAAAATATCCTTTACTTCTTCATTTTGGTGCCCGGGTAAAATTGACAAGAGCCTGAAAGACGGGCGAATACTTTCTTTAGCATTCAAACATCTAGAACTTGAACGCATATAGAACGCAAAGCTGGCTTTTAAAACAATCAACGCCCATTTAAGACTTATGAAGTTCGAGGCAGCATCAGACATACAAGAAAAAGTAACCCATGTACTAGATACTCTTTCCGGAAGCTCATTTCTTCACATACGGATATCAAATTTAATATGCATGAGGTCATATGATTCAAAGGCAAGGGCCTATGCAAGAATATGGTCGCTGCCGCGAATTTGGCAGGCAGGCCTTGGTGTTGAGCCGCATTATATTATAGAAGTATTATCCCAATTTTTTGACAAGCAGTCAGATGAAGACCAGATAAGAACGCTGATACATGAGCTTATGCACATACCTAAAACTTTTTCAGGGGCTCTTGTCCCTCATAAATGTTTCAACAAAAAAATTGACAAAAAAACAGTAGAGCGGATTTTTGAGGAATATAAGAGAAATATATAAACAACTGCTGACTAATAATTTATCGGGTGCGTATATATGAAAATAATTGTTGTTGGCGGCGGAAATGTAGGAAAGAACCTGTCTTTTGTCCTTTCAAAAGAAAAAAATAAAGTAGTTCTTGTAGAAAAAGATGAAGACCTTGCAAAGGCGCTTGCGTTAAATACGGATGCTCTTGTGATTAAGGGCGATGCAACAGACATCGCAATTCTAGAGGATGCAGACATTGGAAAAACAGAGGCCCTTGTTGCAGCAACTCAGGATGATAAGACAAACCTTATGATTTGCGAAATTGCAAAAAGCAGGAATGTAACAAAAATTGTTGCGCGGGTAAATACTCCCGGCAATGAAGAGCTTTTTGTAAAGCTTGGAATTTCTTTGATTGTGCCTATAACAGAGCTTGCAGTAACTTCAATAAAAAACGCACTTGTGTCAACAGGCGAGCGGATTTTGGCGGAAATCTCTGACGGTAAGGCGCAGGCAATAGAGGTGGTTGTAACTGAGAAAAGCACACTTGTAGGCGCATATGCAAGAAAAGTCAAAGGCGGTGTTATCGGTGCTGTTTACAGGAACGGGGCTGTCATTGTCTGTGATATGAATACAAAAATAGAGGCGGGCGATGTTTTAACAATAATTGCAAAAACAGAAGATATTCCCCGAATAATAAAAGCAGCCAAAGGGGAGAATTCTTGAGAAATATTTTGGCATATTTAGGGCTTTTGCTTGAAGTATTTGCATTTTTTTTGATTCTGCCTACAATTGCTGCCTTGTATTTGAATGAGCCTGCGGAACCTTTTTTAATCGCGGCACTCATTTCCCTTATTTTAGGGCTTTATTTTGAAAAGACAAATAAACAGGAAGAGCTTCGTATAAATGAGGCATTGACACTTACAGCATTATCGTTTCTTTTTGTATCAATTATTGGCGCGATTCCATACATTTATCATTTTGCTGAGTTTAGCAGCCGAGCACTTGTTGATTCTTTTTTCGAGTCCGTGTCAGGTTTTACAACAACAGGCCTTACTGTTTTTTCAAGTGTTGATACTTTGCCAAAAAGCCTTCTTTTTTGGCGTGCAGAGACCCAATGGATTGGAGGCATTGGAATTATAATTGTGTTTCTTGCGATATTGTCTGAACTTAAGACATCTGCTTTGCCTCTTTATCGAGCACAAGGATACACAGAACATATAGGAATAACAATAAAAGACACTGCACGAAAGATGGCAAAAATTTATAGCTTCTATACACTTATCGGAATTTTGCTTCTTTATGTTGCGGGGCTTTCTTTTTTCGAGTCAATATCCATTGCGTTTTCGTCAATTTCCACAGGCGGGTTTTCAGTTACGGGCGCGTTTTACACAAATCCGATTGTTCTTGGGATACTTTCGGTTCTTATGATTTTAGGGGCGACCTCGTTTTTTGTGCATGATCGGATGTTTCGCGGAGATATCAAATATTTTTTCAAAAATGCCGAAATTCGCGCACTTATGGCAATAGTATTTGGATTTTTTGCTCTCCTATACTTTGCGTTCCCCAATATCTCAAATATCTTTTTTGAAGTTGTGTCTGCGGCAACAACAACAGGCTATGCAACTCAAAATCTGGCTTTGCTTCCTTTAGGGTTTATTGGAACAATAGTTATTCTTATGATTTTTGGCGGGGCATCTGCTTCCACGGCGGGAGGTATAAAAATCTCAAGAGTTTTGATTGCTTTTAAATCAATACCCTGGTTCGTTAAAAAAATGACAGCGCCCAAAAGTGCTATTGTTCCTTTGAAAGTTGGTGGTGAATCTATTGATGAAGATGTCCTGACAACAACTGTTGTGTTTATAATGACTTATATTCTTGCTTTAGTGATTGCGAGTTCTGCTTTTATGTACTTCGGTTTTGGAATTACGGATTCTTTTTTTCAGGTAGTATCGGCTCTTGGAACTGTGGGCTTATCAACAATTGAAATATCAACAATTCCTGTAATCGGGAAAGCAATTCTTATTGCATGCATGTTCTTGGGGCGGCTTGAGATATTTCCTGTATTGATACTTTTGAAAAACATTGCAAGAAGGGAGTGATTTTATGATAAAGCTTAAAGCCACATTTATGGATTTTGAAATCGGGTTGCCGATTGTTATGATGAATGCTGAAGATGCAAGGGATTTAGGCGTTTTTCCGGGAGACCGGGTTTGTATCAGACATGGCAAGAAAACAGAAAAAACAGCATTTGTTGAACTCACAAAACATATTGTAAAAGAAGGATATTTGGGTATTCGAAAAGAGGCAAAAGAAAAATACGGGGTTCAAAAAGGCCAGGAACTTTCTGTAAGTGCAGTATTGAAGCCTGCATCTGTTGAATATATAAAGAAGAAACTTGACGGGTATGAGCTTAAAGCAATAGAGCTTGAAGAAATAATAAGGGATATTGCCACAAACAGGCTTACAGATATTGAGCTTGGATCTTTTGTTTCTGCAGTATACACGCGGGGGTTTACAGACCGGGAAGTGATTGCAACAACCAGGGCAATGGTAAATGAAGGGGAACATATTAAATGGAACAAAAAATTCATTGTTGATAAGCACAGCATCGGAGGTGTTCCGGGAAACAGGGTAACACCCATTGTTGTTTCAATTATAGCCGCCGCAGGGCTTACAATACCGAAAACATCATCAAGAGCAATAACAAGCCCTGCAGGAACTTCAGATACAATGGAAGTTTTCTGTAATGTGTCATTTTCAACAGATGAGATAAAACACATAGTTGGCGAAACAAACGGCTGCCTTGTTTGGGGCGGCGCACTTGAGTTGGCGCCTGCAGACGACAAGCTCATCCGTGCAGAGTATCCGTTATCTTTGGATCCTGAAGGGCAGGTTTTGGCATCTGTTATGTCGAAGAAAAAATCTGTTGGCTCAAACTGCGTTGTGATTGACCTGCCGTTTGGCGACGGCGCTAAAGTCAAGAGCTTTGATGCTGCAAAAAGGCTTGCAATGAAATTCAAGAAACTTGGCGAGGCATTAGGTATGAAAATAGAGTGCACAATCACCAAGGGCGACCAGCCAATTGGTAATGGTGTGGGTCCTGTCCTTGAGGCGATAGATATAATGGACACACTTTTGGGCAAAGGGCCGCAGGACCTTTCTGAAAAATCAGTTGAACTTGCAGGAGTTCTTCTTCAAATGACAAATAAAGGGGATGAAGAGACTGCACGAAAGATTCTTGAGTCCGGAGCCGCACTTGACAAATTCAAACAGATTGTTCGCGCACAAGGGGGAACCACAAACAAGGATTTTTCCAAAATGCTTGCCAAAAAAAAGATATCCTATTATGCAAAGAAAACAGGTACAATACTTAAAGTGGACAATATGGTGGTTGCTAATCTTGCAAAAAGGGCAGGGGCTCCGAAAGATGTTGGGGCCGGAGTGTATCTGTACTTCAAAAGATGGCAGCAGGTAAAAAAAGGTGATAAGCTTTTAGATATTTATACGAGCCAAGACTATAAGATGGAATACATAAAAAAACTCCTTTCAGAAAAAGATGCTTTTGTGATAGGCTCTGATAAAGACATGACAGTTGAGGTTGTCTGATGGATAAAAAAACAATACTTATTGTGCTTGACGGATGGGGTATCGGAAAAGAAAAAAAAGGAAATGCAATTGCCTATGCAGATACTGCTAATTTCAATGATTTTTTAAGATACCCGAACACACAGCTTGCGGCAAGCGGCCATTCAGTAGGGCTTCCGGTGCGGCAAATCGGCGGGTCTGAAGTAGGACATCTTCACATAGGCGCCGGGCGGGTTGTTGAGCAGGAGATTCTTTCAATCAACAAGAGCATTGATACCGGGTGTTTTTTTAAGAAAGGCCCGCTTTTAGAAACAATGAACTATGTTTTGAAGAACAACTCAAATCTTCACTTAATGGGGCTTTTGTCCAACGGCGGTGTTCACAGTCATATAAATCATCTTTTTTCACTGCTTGAGCTTGCAAAAAAGAAAGGAGTTTCGAATGTTTTTATTCATGCATTTCTTGATGGTAGGGATGTTGCCCCTAAATCAGCTGAAAAATATCTTAAACTCCTTAAGCGAAAAACAGGTTCTTTAGGCATTGGGAAAGTTGCAACAATTTCCGGGAGATACTATGCAATGGATAGGGACAATCGCTGGGAGAGGGAAGAAAAGATATACGACGCAATGGTTTTTGGAAACGGCCGCAACGCAGATGATGAGTTTTCAGCACTTGATAGCGCATATAAAAGGGGCGAGACTGATGAGTTTGTAATGCCTACAATAATTGAGGGCGCGCCGAAAATAAAAGACAAGGATGCAGTACTATTTTTTAATTTCAGGTCTGATAGGTCAAGAGAGACAACAAGGGCATTTGTGGCGCCTAATTTTAAGAAATTTTCCCGCGCAAAAAAGCTTGATATAAAATTTACGGCAATGACTGAATATGACCGTGATTTTGATATTGGTGTTGTTTTTAAGCCGCAGATACCTAAACGGATTTTTCCTGAAATTTTAGCTTTGCATGATTTAAAACAACTTCGTATTGCAGAAACTGAAAAATACGCGCATGTGACTTATTTTTTTAATGCAGGAAGAGACGGGCCGTTTGAGCATGAAGACAGAATATTGATTCCATCCCCCAAAGTTGCAACTTATGACTTAAAGCCTAAAATGAGTGCGGATAAAATTGCAAAAGATGCAGTTTTACAGATGAAAAACCGAAAGCATGATTTCATTCTCCTTAATTTTGCAAACGCGGATATGGTGGGCCACACCGGAAAATTCAACGCTGCTGTAGATGCTGTATCGTTTGTTGATAAGTGTTTAGGAAAAGTTGTTGATTCTGCTTTAAGGAATGATTTTGTTCCGGTAATTACAGCAGACCACGGGAATGCTGAAACCATGTTTCAGAAAGACGGAACCCCACACACAGCACACACACTGAACAAAGTGCCTTTTATAATTGTTTCTGAGGAGAATATAAAATTAAAGAAAGCAGGCGCGCTTGGGAATACTGCGCCAACGCTTTTAAGAATAATGGGTCTGCCCAAACCAAAAGAGATGGGACCCGGACTGTTTTAGATTAAAAAAGCCCAACTGTGTATCTCAACATTACTCTTCTTCTGATGGGTTGCATGTAACTGTTGTTGGATCACATGATTCGCATTCAACAGTTTCGCCCGAATCTACACCAACACATTTACTTGATTTACAAATACCGCATGCTGCTGTGTTTGTATTTTCAGTAGATATCTCCCCTACATCACCGACACTTGATGCTGTTAGCGTAATTAATGCAAGGGCAACGACAATCAATACAATAATTGTTATTACCAAAGTCATGGCCGCACTCATACCTTTTTTCATAAATTATCACCTTTAATCATAGTTTTATATTGAAATCATTTTTTTTGCTGTATCTTTTGAACTGGTGGTTTCTAAAGCGCTTGTGTCTATAGTACCAACAATATCGTCTATTTTGCCATATGCTATATCTGTTGTGCCTTCGGTGCTTTCATCGACATTTCTGATTTGTTTTTCAGTCATGTTTATGAGTAAAAGCGCAACAATAACTAAAATAATAATTGTTATAACTATAGTCATTGCAGCTTCCATACCTTTTTTCATAACATGGCCCTATACGCTTTTTTTTCTCTTGAATAGTCTTTTAGGCATTTTGGTTTATATAGTTTTGGAATTTTGTTTTTAAGAAAGATATATATACTACACACGACCCATAACAATTGTGGTTTTTATGAAACGGATTTTTTTAGCAATTTTTGTCAGTTTTTTGATGATTGGCGGATTCGGAAATGCAATTGCTGTTGGGGATATTGATGGATACGAGAAAGTGTCTTATGTAGCTACTGTAACCGACTGGTCTTCTTACATTGAATCTGGTGTGCTTAATGATGGTGTGTATGATGCGAGGTATAAGGATGTAGGGGAGAAGGTGTCCTTAGGTGAAGGTGAGATAAAATGCATTTATCAAAATACGCCAGTTGCAACCTGGTGTTCTTATACATATAGTAAAACTACAACAAAGCTGTTGTTTTGGGATACTACAGATATAGCACTTTATAAAACACAATGTTCTAATGGCTGTGACGCTAAAACAGGCCTTTGCAAACCAGAAATAGCAGTGCCTGAAGGTTATAAATTATCTGTGGATTCTACCGCGAATAGGGTGTATCGCTGCGGAGAATGTTATGGTGAAGTGTATGACCCTACAGGACAGCCATGTTTTGGTTGGTTTAAAGATGGATCGGCAAGTGGGGTAGAACCAAATTCATTTGGTTATTTTTATTTAGGTTCTGATGATATACCTACGAATGTTTGTTTTCCTAGAACGACTGATGTTTATTTTCGTATGGGTGACAGGAGCTCTCCGGATTATTCTGGAGACCAAAGGGTTGCTGGGGCTTATTTTTGCGACAGTTTCGGGCGTACATATTATAAGCACTGCCCATATGGTTGTGCAAAGGATGGCGGGGGATGTGAGGGATTAAGTGAACCTCCAGTTGATATAATCCCTAAAACCAGAGCAGTGCCTGGAGGTTATACGCCATATGAGGATTCTGATGGCGCACAATATGTCTGCGGAGAAGGTGATGGAGAATTATTTGATTCTGCGGGGCAGCCATATTTTGGTTATTTTAGATACGATCACGAACAGATGAACTTCGTAAATTTTGATTTATGGGATGATTCGCTTGCGGATGCCGATATTTACATGGGTGCGGGCGAAGGTGACATATATGCCCTTTGTTCGATGAATGGAGATATTCCTGTGTCTAATGTGGCTGTCGGCAGTTCGACAACCTATATGAATTCACATCAACCGGGAGCTTACTTTTGCGATGGGGAAGGACAGATGTATTATAAACTATGTTCTGCCGGCTGCGACGATTACAATTTGGGTTATTGTGATGGTGATTCTGTAAATACGGAAACAGGCGATTCGGATGACGGGACAACAGGAACTGATGATGAAACCCAAACAGATTTAGACAGTTCAACTGAGGTTGCAGTTGACAGAATAACCTATGAAAACAAACCAGGGCTTTTTTACAAACACACAAGTGATTGTACTCATCCAGGCAATTATATTTGTGTGGAACGCGATAATAATGAAGATGTTTCTTTATTGTGGTATTGCAATCCAGCAGATGATAAAAAGTATTATATGATTTGTCCCACAGACAACTGCATGCCTCCGAATGGCATAAGCACGGTTGGGTATTGTGCTGCGGAAGCCCCCAGCATAACAGAAATTCCAAATATTGAATTTATTCTAGATACTGATGAAGCGATTATTGCTTTGGACTCAGCTGCAGGGGTTAATTCTGTTGCATATATGTTTGGGAATAAAGTTGGTTCAATATATGCCTGGAGTGATGATTGGTTCTGGTATGGCTGTAATGGTGGTACTTCATGTGATGTTATATTTCAATCAACCATGTTTGGGAGTAATCATTATATTGCAATAAAAGCATATGCTTTGAATGGAATACAAACAGAACGGATTCAGTTGATTGAATAGTTGTTGGGAAAGGATATTGAAGTACCTCAATTACATCAAAATTTTATAATTTCTTAAAGAGCTGACGGTATTTCAGACTGCTCAACTGGTGGCGGCGTTGGATTAAATAGTGCTTGTGCTTCACTGTTTGCGCTGCTTTCAGAAATGCTCGGGATGTTAGCTACATACACATCTGGTTTTGTGTCTTCGATTTTTTCACCCAGATTATCTGTGGTCTCTTCGGTATTTTCTTTGAATGGATTTAATGAGTCATATACTGAAGAAAATATTATGGCGCCAACTATGATGGAAATCACGATAGTAAATAGTATCGCCATTGTTGGGGTACCTATACCTTTTTTCATACATTTCACTTTATTTTTGGTGGTTTATATAGTTTTTAGGTCGATATACTGCTTAACAAGGTATCCAATAGTCTGATGGGGGGTTTTTGCAACCGCATTTGTATCTTGTTACGCATGTTTCTGTGCAAGTTTCCGGATCCCCACTACATGTTTCCGTGCAGTCTTCGTAAGGGCAAGAATATCTACTGTAGCATCCATTCTCGCACTTTTTTCTTTGATATGTTACTGAAGTACTTCCGATATTATACCCATAACACTCATCAATTATGTCAAATGACGCGCGTGTTGTTTTTCCAAGAGGAACAAGACCTGTTTGTTCGTAGCATCCGTTTGTGGGTTTTGGTGTTGAGCATTTGTATGCGGAAATTCTTGTATCTGCGTAGAATGTGTTTTCCTGTGTTTTGTCTATGTTTGTCCATTCAGACGCTATAAGAACAGTTATGTTTTGAGGTGATTGAGTTGTTATTTTGTATTTTGTATCTGTTGCATTTACTATGATGGTATATATTAATCCATAGTTGTAGTCACATTCACCATAGCTTGTTCCAAATGTGCTTGTGCAGGTTGTAGTTGTTTTTCCGCATGATGAGCAATCATCGTTGCATTGGCAGCAAATGCCTGTGTTACCTTCGTTGTGGGCTATTTCTATTGCATTCCAGTAATCATTCCAGTTGTTGGGTGTTGAAATAGTGTATGAAATATTGAACATAATCTCTTTAGCATTATGTTGTGCGTTTAGTGTTTGATTGAGTTTTGTTACTTCATATTCTAGAATATTTTTCATTTTTTGTTCAAAATAGGCCGTTGTGCCTATACTTTCTCCATTTTCGTCTTTTCCATATCTTGAAAGCAGTGTTCCACAGGTGGGAAGAGTTTTAATTCCGCAGCCGTCTTTCCAATATTTTATTTTGTCTGTTGTTTTTCGAATATTGTCTGTGAAGTTTGTTTCAATTGCATCATATAATGCCTCATTTTTTATAACATCATCCCTTACAATATAATACAGCATCCAGTATCTTGCTTTTAGTGTATCGTTTATTGCACCAAAGTTCCATGATTCGACTTCAGGGAGGTTCGCACCTGTAATTTTTGCGGTTATTCCTTCTTCAGGCATTGCAAAACCGGTTGCAAATCCATGAGTTAATTCATTTCCAAAAACCGCGTTTATATTTGAAACAGAAATAGTCTTGTCCGGTTCCCGGATTGCCTGCGCTTCCCGTAGATTGCTTGTCAAATAATTGTTTATGCTGTTTACAAAAACATATTTATCTGATGTTCCTTTATATGGTGATGCCGCGATTGTTTTTATGTATGCGATATTTTCTCCACTTCCTTTGAATTTAAGTGTTCCGGCACCTGAAAGCTCAAAGAAGTGGGTTCCTGTTTCGTCGATTTCTGTTATGCCGTCTTCTATATTGCAGCCAGTACATGAGACGGTTACGGTTCCTTTTTTAAACATCCATAGATTTACAAAAGCAGTTACTGGCGGACTGTTTGCGCTGTTTGGGTTTTGTATGGGTACATTAATTTCGCCAGTTCCGACAAGAGTATTTATGTCTTCATAATATGTAAATGGTATTCTTTTTTGATTATTGTTATTGTCATCAACGAAATTCCATAGATATATTCCGTTTGAAAATTGAGGGGATTGGTCATTGCTGTCCTTTACGGATGCAGAAGAGATGCTATTCGGAACCCCCCCATGTTCGCCTAAGTGCGTTAGAGTATCTATAAGCCCTGCAAAAAGGGCGGTTCTTTCAAAAACAGAATTATATGTTGCGATGTCCCTGTCAAGAGAAGTTACAAAGTAATTTGAATATACCTCCTGAACTTCATTTGCGCCATAGCCCACCCACAACTGCACGAAGTAAAGCGTTGTCATTACCATAAGGACTATTACAAGAAATCCGAGCACTGTTGAAAATTCGCCTTTTTTGTTCATAATTATCAATATTCCATAAATAGTGTTATTTTTGCAATACTGTTATCATGTGTTGCAATTTGTGCTGTTTCTTTGTTTGTTGTTAATCCGAAGCTGCCAAGGTTCATTTTGATTGTGTTGTCTTTTTCTACTTTAAGATAATACTTATTTCTTCCGAGAGCTGTTTCATATGTAAAATCAATTGCATTGAAATAGGACATAAGACATGTTTCAACAGTCGTGGTTTCTTCAAGAGTGTTGTAAATTATTTCAATATCCTCATCAGCAGAAACTTCTTGTGCAAGCCCGAAAGATATTATTTCTGCGTTTGTAAATTTTGTTCCGGTGCATGTATTGTCATTAAGGAAAGCATAAAGCGCGGTATCTGCACTTGTTTCATTTCTTACATATTCTTTAGAGACGACAACACTTTTTCCAACAATTAGTGCAAATGCGAGTGCTATAATACATACTGCAAAAAATATTACCATTAAAAGTGGCAGGGACATCTGCGCTTTTTTTTGTTTCATTTAATCACAGTTTTTACATTCATTTTAATGACCTAGCATAGGATATGAGGTATATTGGTTGCCGGATAGCACCCCCTCATATATTATGGGCTTTCTTGTGCCGAAACCATATTTTATTATGGCGGGTGTTATTATTTTTCCTTTTTTTATAAGGGCTGTCCTTGTTTCTTGGAACCATCCTTCAGGGTATACATAATACATTTCTGAACTGTTGCCGAAAATCCATTGAGGTGTTGGTTCTCCTGAATCGTAGATTTCTACATAGTAATAGTACTCTTTTGTGTCTAAACAGATTTTATCCAATAATTCTGCATGGTTTGTATCGTATGTGACTGAATCCCTGTTGGTAATTGTGATGGCATTAGTTGCGCTGTCAAGTGCATCTGCATCAAGAGTGTTCAAAAGTGTTAGTCCCTGTGCATCTTTTGCGACAAAACAGGGGCTTTGGATAAACTCGTTTGTAAGATCAATCTCAAAGTCCCCAACTACATCAAGGCCGGTAACTGTTGTGTTAAACCATATGTTTTGGGCAAATACAATTGTTAAAAACCCGGCAAAAAAAATTATATACATCAAGGATGATACGGCTTCATTTATTTCCATATAATTACCTATAGATTACCTATAAAATATGATTACCTGAGATTACATTGTTTTGCGACATTATATATGTTCGAGCATAGGTATTTATAAAGTTTGAAGAATATAGTTTTGTATCGAGATATCGAGATATGTTTTTGCTGGTGATTTATTGAATGTAACAGTTATTTGTTCTAAATGTGACGGGCTTTTTGATTGGCGCTGGGGCAGAAGTAAAGGAGTATGTCAGCACTGTGATGCCATGCTGTCAATAAAAGATGTCAAGCTCGCCAAAGGCGAAATAGTTAAGCTATTTCAATGATTCCTTTATAAATGAATTATCCTATAAATCTTACATAACAGTTATTGGGTGATTCTATGGCTAAAAAGGATGTAAATGTTCAAAATATTGTTGTCTCAGGGGATAAACACACTATTGTTAAAAACGATATAAAAATTCAAAATATTGTTGTATCTGCGGATACACATACAAAATTTTCTTTAGAAATGCTTGCAGCAAATCTTGACGGTGCTGAATATGAGCCGGAATCTTTTCCGGGGCTTGTATATCGCGTTAAGGAACCAAAGGCATCCGCTCTTGTGTTTACAACAGGAAAGATAATCTGTTCCGGTGCAAAATCTTATGATTCTGCGAAAAAATCAATTGCCCAGGCATTGGAAGACTTCAAAAAAATAGGAATTGAGATTACTGGGAAAACAGATACGGCTATTGTAAATATTGTGGCTTCAGCAAACCTTGGCGTAAAGCTTGATTTGAATAAAATTGTGTTTGAGCTTGGTGAGTGCGAGTACGAGCCTGAACAATTTCCGGGTTTGGTATACCGGCATGACAAGCCAAAGGTTGTGTTTTTGATCTTTAATTCAGGCAAAGTTGTATGCACGGGCGCTACATGCGAGACAGATGTAGATATTGCTGTTGACATGTTGAAAAAGAAGCTTGAAGATATTCACGCTGTAAGGAAATAATATTTTTTGTTTCTTGACGGTTAAAATTTGTGGTTGGATATTAGAACTACTTAGTTATTTTTTAGAATGTTTATGGTTTCTTACTAATCACATGCAAAATCTACTTCATTTATTGTGCATTTGCATGGTTCATCCATACATATAGCGCATTGGGCCTCGCATATTGCTGCTTCTTCATAAGAAAGTCCGGTATCTGTTATTTTTGTATCTCCGGCATCAATAGAATTCATGACAGCGACGCCAATAAGAGCTATTATTGCAAGAGCAATCACTATTGCGATTATCTTTTCCAATCCTCCGCCTGTTAAGTCTCCTTTGCGTTGCACATAAATCACGATATATTTTTATCAATTACAGTCAGGTTTAGCTGCCAGGCAAGATTCT
>JAUVEX010000152.1 GCA_030594585.1 archaeon
AACCCAATCAAAATCAAGATGGGCAAAGTTATGCCTAAAGAAAAATGATGTTGTAGCATTTACTGAGTATGTGTTGATTTTTCAAAAATAGCGTATAGTTTCGTGTCGAAACTAAGTCTTTCTGAAGTAATTTCGCTGGCATGTACAACTCTTATTTCTCCTTCTGTTGTGCCTTTTGCACCCATCCGTAAAATCATATCATCGAATTCGCGAGGTATGTCGTTTCCCCGACAATAAGTAGTGTACTGTTCTGGAGGGGTCATCAAATCCGTTACATACATTATATCCGCAAGTCCTAAAATATCGTCTAATTCCATATGCCCATCTTCTCCTGGCTGTTTAAAGAATCCAAAAAAGCACTGAATTTGGCCAGTATATATAGAATTTAAAAGACGATGGACATACGCATTGGAAACAGCGTTATTTAGATCCTTCGTTGGCAGTTCGCCATACCAGAACATATCATTTGCTTTAAGTGAACCTCCAAAAACGCGATAATTTCGAAAGTCAGGCACTGAAAACGAGCTTATTTTTTCTTGTAAAATGTCTGGCATACTAAAACACTACTGAGTAGTATTTAAATATCTTTGGATATTCGCAAAAACTAGACATTGAGCTTGAAATAGACGATATACTCGTTAAAATTATTGTGGTGTACCGTGTCAAAAAACTAATTCAATTATGGCGTCTTCCTAAAATGAAACCAGTTATGAACACAAATAATACAAAAATGACATTTGTTGATGCTAGAGAGACACTTGTTAAAAAATATCCTGTTGTGTTAGAAGAATTAGCCGGGTCAATATTTTGTAATGCTGCAATGCTTGAAATTCCAAGAACTAAAAACAGAATAAATAGGTTTTTTTGATGCCTCCCTGTTTTTTTTCGGAGGTTTGCAGGTTCTTGGTCTAATTTTTGTGATTCCAGGTCTTTTGCGGCGTTTGAAACAGATTCTAGTAAGTTCCCCCGTAATGTCTCCAAATCGGCTCGTGTATATTTTGTCTGCGGTTCTGTTTCATCAGGTGTGTATGTCTGACCCGCTTGAAGTAAATTTCTTGTAATCATATCTCTGTGGAAATTTTTTGAGTCTGGGTGTGTAATAATCTTTTTCTCAATATCTGGGGCGTCGGTCGCACCATCTGTAGCATATGATTCTCTCAATCCCCGGTATATGGTAGCTAATGCATCGGCACTGACCTGTATTTTGCCGTCTTGAATTCTTGCACCTTCTTTATGACTTACCTTGTCAGACACATGAACTGCTTGATAATTTGATCCTGCAGCTTCAGAAACTTGAAAATAGGCCTCTGCGCCAAGTTCGCAGGCGTGTTCTTTAACATGAGTTTCAAGAGTGGGCGCAAGAGTATCAGATACATCTGTTGTATTATGTCCATCGTCCTTTTTTTTATAAACCATAAATTTGATTTGTTGTATCGTGTATAAAAAAATATGTATTGTTTAGTATATCATTCAAAATAGTCTGTAGTTCTTTGTGGATTTCGGGGAAAATATCCGACCATACGATATATTTTAAATTATTATCCTGTTAATTGATTATTATGCTAAACACAGAAAAAATCATAGAAGACACAATCCGCACAGTGAAAAAAGCAAAGCCAAAGCGCATCCTCCTCCAGGTCCCCGAAGGCTTAAAAACCAAAGTGCAGGACATAGCAAGCGCAATAGAAAAACAAGGCACAGAATGCGTAATATATGCAGACCCTACATACGGCGCATGCGACATCCCTGAAAAAACAGCAAAAATGCTTGAAAGCGATTTAATACTTCACATAGGCCACACAAACATGGTTGGAAAAACAAATCCTAAAACAGAATACATAGAGTATTTCGCAGACACAGATATGTTGACACCCCTAAAAAAACATGCAGGAAAA
>JAUVEX010000162.1 GCA_030594585.1 archaeon
ACAACCAATTTCGCAGAGATTGTAAAGATTGAAAGATATTATTTTTTTAATAGAGACTGCCAATTAGTAGGTATAATAAAGGTGATACGCATGAACCTTCGATCTCACATAAAAAAGCTTGACGCTGAAAAAAAGCTCATCAGAATAAAAAAACCCATATCAACCAAATACGAAGCTGCAAATATCTTAGCAGAGCTTGATGGAACCCCTGTGATTTTTGAAAACATAAACGACCACAAAATACAGGTTGCAGGAAACCTTAACTCATCAAGAGACCTTGTGGCAATGGCACTTGGAACCGAAAAAGAAAAACTTCTCAAACTTATGTCAAAATCAATAAACAATCTTAAAAGCCCAAAAACCGTAAAAACAGCCCCATGCCAGGAAGTTGTTGAAAAAGACATAAATCTTAAAAGCCTTCCGATAATGACCTATCTTAAAGAAGACGGAGGTCCATATATCCCGTCGGCAATAATTGTTGTAAAAGACAAAGAACTTGGAAGAAATGTATGCTTCCACAGGATGATGGTTGTAGGAAAAGACAAGCTTGCAGTGCGTGTTGTTGAAAACCGGGGAACTTATAATGCCCTTAAAAAATCAAAAGGAAAACTTGAAGTAGCCATATGTATCGGAAACTCAACAGCAGTCCTTCTTGCAGCGGCAACTTCAATAAAGCCAAATGAAGACGAATTCGCGCTTGCAAACGCAATAGAAAAAACAGACCTTGTGAAATGCAAAACAGTTGACCTTGAAGTGCCTGCAGAATCAGAAATAGTGCTTGAAGGTATTATGACAAATGACCTTACAGATGAGGGGCCTTTTATGGATCTTACAGGAACACTTGATTATGTAAGAAAACAGCCCACAATAAAGATAAACTGCATCACAAGAAGAAAAGACGCCATATATCAAACGCTTTTACCCGGCCTCTCAGAGCATAAGATACTTATGGGAATGCCAAGAGAACCAACAATTTTAAATGAAGTTAAAAAAGTCGCAAAATGCAAAAACATTCTTCTGACTTCTGGCGGAAATTCATGGCTTCACGCAGTTGTCCAAATTGAAAAAAGAAAAGCAGACGACGGCAAAAAAGCAATTGAAGCAGCATTTAAAGGACACAATTCCCTTAAGCTCGTAACAGTTGTAGATGACGACATAAACATATATGATTCCGCAGATGTTGAATGGGCACTTTCCACAAGATTCCAGGCAGCAAAGGACACAATAATTATGCTGAACCAGCCAAGCTCCTCTTTGGATCCGTCCGCAGAAAAAAAAGAAGGCGAAAAAACAAAAACATCCAAGCTCGGTCTTGACGCGACAATTCCCTGGGACAAAAATCGAAAAGAATTCAAAAAATCAGGATACAAAAAAATTGATTTGAAAAAATATATTTAAATTCTAGTATAAAAAGGCATAAAAATGAATCTTAAACAACAAGATAAAGAAATCCTCGACGGAAAACACGGACACGCAGCCCAAAAATCAATGGAGATTTTAGCCGCGCTTGGAGAAATTTACGGCGCTGAAAACCTCATCCCTGTAACTTCGGTACAGGTAGCAGGTGTATCATACCATAAC
>JAUVEX010000126.1 GCA_030594585.1 archaeon
GTTATGGTATGATACACCTGCTACCTGTACCGAAGTTACAGGGATGAGGTTTTCAGCGCCGTAAATTTCTCCAAGCGCGGCTAAAATCTCCATTGATTTTTGGGCTGCGTGTCCGTGTTTTCCGTCGAGGATTTCTTTATCCTCGGTTGTAAGCTGCATTTTTATCCTTTAAATATATTTTTTCAAATCAATTTTTTTGTATCCTGATTTTTCGAATTCCTGTCTGTTTTTGTCCCAGGGAATTGTTGCGTCAAGACCGAGCTTGGATGTTTTTGTTTTTTCTTTGTCTTTTTTTTCTGCTGACGGATCTAAAGAGGAGCTTGGCTGGTTTAGCATAATTATTGTATCCTTTGCTGCCTGGAATCTTGTGGAGAGTGCCCATTCAACATCCGCGGAATCGTAGGGGTTTATGTCGTCATCTACAACTGTTACGAGCTTAAGGGAATTGTGTCCTTTAAATGCTGCTTCAATTGCTTTTTTGCCGTCGTCTGCTTTTCTTTTTTCAATCTGTACTACCGCGTGGAGCCACGAATTACCACCTGTGGTCAGAAGCACGGTTTTGCATTTTGCCACTTTTTTTACTTCATTTAAAATTGTTGGCTCTCTTGGCATTCCCATAAGTATCTTGTGTTCGCTTAAGCCTGGAAGAAGTGTTTGGTATAGGGCGTCTTTTCTCCTTGTGATGCAGTTTATCTTTATTGTTGGCTGCTTTCTTACATAATCAAGCGTTCCTGTAAGGTCCATAAAAGGGCCTTCATCTGCAAGATCAGTTGTCATAACGCCTTCAAGCACTATTTCGGATTCTGCCGGAACTTCTAAGTTAACGGTTTTGCATTTCACAAGGTCTGTCTTTTCTATTGCATTTGCAAGCGCGAATTCGTCTTCATTCGGTTTTATTGATGTTGCTGCTGCAAGAAGAACTGCTGTTGAGTTTCCGATACATATGGCTACTTCAAGTTTTCCTTTTGATTTTTTAAGCGCATTATGGGTTCCCCGGTTTTCAACAACACGGACTGCGAGTGTGTCTTTTCCTATAAGCATCATCCTGTGGAAGCATACATTTCTTCCAAGTTCTTTGTCTTTTACAACAATTATTGCTGACGGGATGTATGGTCCTCCGTCATCTGGAAGATAGGTCATTATCGGGAGTTTTTTAAGGTCAACATCATGTTCAATAACTTCCTGGCATGGGGCGGTTTTTACTGTTTTTGGGGCTTTAAGAGAGTTTATTGATTTTGACATGAGTTTGAGAAGTTTTTCTTTTTCTGTTTCAAGCGCTGTTGCTACAAGGTCTCTTGTTGAGTTGAGGTTTCCTGCAACTTGCATGCTGTGGCCTTTTATGTTTTCGAAAAGTACAGGCGTTCCATCAAGTTCTGCCAAGATGTTTGCGGCTTCGTATTTGGTTGAGACTTCCTTTTTTATTCTTTTGATCTTTTTTTCAGCGTCAAGCTTTTTTATGTGGGAACGAAAGTTCATGAGCATCACTATAATTTCATAGGGAAGCATGTTTTATATATGATGATATATCAAGCTGTCTGCAATAAAGGAATCGGTACATTATTCAATCTTTACAATCTCTGCGAAGTTGGTTGTGCCTGGTGTTCCTATATCTGTTCCTGCAGTTAGGACTATGTAGTCTCCTGTTTTTACATGCTTGAGAGTTTTTAGAAGAGAAACGCCGTTTTTAACCATTTTTCTTAAGTCCTTGTGCTCTTTTAAGTATATGGGGAAAACACCCCACAGAAGTGCCAGTTTTCGTAATACTTCTTTTTTTGGCGTAAGCGCGTATATAGGCATTGGGGTCCTGTATTTTGAAAGCATGCAAGCGGTATTTCCTGTTGTTGTAAAACTTACAATCGCGCTTGCATTAAGTGTTGTTGCGGCAAGAGCCACTGAGTGGCTTACAATTTGTGGGATGTTTTTGTTCTCTATTTTATCTTTTAAGCGAGGAGTTATTTTGTTTTCAATTTCCAAGGCGATTTTGCTCATTATTTTACATGACGGAACAGGATATTTGCCCTTTGCTGTTTCTCCCGAAAGCATGACTGCGTCAGTCCTTATAAGTATTGCGTTTGCAACATCTGTTACTTCTGCCCTTGTCGGGCGCGGATTTTCTATCATGGAATTTAGCATGTGCGTTGCTGTTATTACCGGTTTTTTTGTATGGTTGCATTTTTTTATTATGTCGTATTGGTGTATAGGGACTTTTTCTAATGGTATTTCTACACCAAGATCTCCTCTTGCAATCATTATCCCGTCTGAGACCTTAAGAATTTCATCAAAATTTTCAATTGCTTTTGGATGTTCTATTTTTGCTATAATTCCCACTTCGCCGTTTTTGGCACCCAAGAAGTTTCTTAAATCTGTTATGTCTTTTTTTGTTCGCACAAAAGAGACTGCCAAGTAATCCACATCCTGCTCTAAGCCGAATTTTACATCCTGCCAGTCTTTTTCTGTGTATGATGGCATTTTGAGTTCAGCACCCGGCAGGTTTACTGTTTTTTTCGAGCCAAGAATTGCGTTGTTTAATACTTTGCACATCACATCGGTTTTTGTTTTTCGTAAGACTTGGAGTGATATGAGCCCGTCGTCGATAAATATTTCGCTTCCTTGTTTTACATCTAAAGGCAGCCTGCCATAGTTTACGAGTATTTTTTCATCTGCGTTTTTTTCTGTTGTTAATGTAATTGTGTCGCCTGTTTTTAGGTGCATGTCGTTTTTA
>JAUVEX010000049.1 GCA_030594585.1 archaeon
CCAAGAAGGGATGACTTTCCGGAAGACCTTGTTCCTGCAAAAAGAATAGTCCTGGCACCGTCAATAATAAAACTCATAAGTCCTGCTGCAAGTGGGTTAATGGCTCCGGCTTTCACAAACAATGGATATGTCCACGGCTTGTCCCTATGGCGCCTGAATGCAAACGCAAGCCCTTCGGGAGATAAACTTTTTGTAATGACTGCAACTCTTGCCCGTCCGCCCGGAACTTTAATTTCCGTATCTAAAACAGGATTTGCCTCATCCAACGGCCTTCCGGACTCTATCCGAAATCTTGTTGTCCATGCCTCTGCATCGTCTTTTGTAGGTATCACATTTGTTATGCACTCTTCGTAATTCCCGTGAAAAAGATACAATGGCGCATGCCCCACAGGAGCGTTTAAGAAAAGGTCCTGAACATTTGTGTCTGTCAATATAACCTCCAGTATTCCATATCCTGCGGTATATCTTGTAAGTATTCTTGCAAGAAGGTCCAGCTTTTTTCTTGAAAGGGACACATTCGTATTGTCTGCAATTTCTGTAAGCATGTCACGGCCGATATTATAAAACACTTCCCTCATCCTGTCGGGCTGTGCAAACTCTGATTTTGTCGGCTTGTGCTCAGACATGTACTGCCTTGCAATGTCAAGCAAAGTATATTCTTCTTCGGAAAGCGTAAATTCCGGAGGAAGTATATGATAATAATACTGCACCCTATCAGGCACTTTGTATATCTGGACTTCCGTATCAGACACCTTATATCGGTCTATTTCACTTCCGCCTGTTGGCGGAATCATCATATATCGCGTAAGCATGAAATTAGGCCGAATTATTGGGTGGAATATCTCGCGATAAATATCCCTTGAACCAACATGATGTGCGGTAAGGTGCGGCTGCGCCATTTTTATCAAAGTTGTTGATTCAAGCAGTTTTCTTAATGGGTTAAGTGCATAAGCAATATAATGATTTGCGCTTGCCTGTTCTGTTATTGTCATGTGCATCATAGCAACTTTTATGCGCCTTATTTCCCGCACAACCTCTACATACGCACCGATAGGGTCGCGCCTTAAATCAGAAGTTACTATTTTTTGGACAAACGCCATCCTTCTTGGAAGCGCTCTGGAATTGCCTGTAGGTGCCAGCCTGTTTGCAGAAAGAATTTTTGTCTCCTGTAATAGCGTGGTTATAATGCGGGCTATTTCAAGCAGCATTTTTGCCTGCCCGTAATCGTACTCAAATTCCCGCGTTTGGGTAAGTATTATGTTTGACGCTTTTTTTACTTCCATAAGCTTGTCTATGGTCCGCGCCATGCAGACATCAAAATCCTCAACAGAAGCGCCATAAACACAATTAAGGCAATTGACTTTAACATCATTTGTCTCCCGGTCATATTCATAACTACAGATTTCAGCCATAATCCCACAAACAATTCAATAGATTTTCCTCTTTTTTAGACAGTTTACAATATATGCGCAAAAACAGCCTAGTTTAACTGTTTTGCATATCAAACTCCCAAAATTATTAACCCCGTTAAACCACTCGCCATATTTAAATACTGAGGTAATTATATATTGTATAATCCATAATTAATATATGTTGATAATGTCATAGGATCGATGCGCATGAAATTAAAAACACAGGATACACCTAATTCTATCTTAAATGAAGTTACAAGAAGGCTTAATGACAACACAAGAAGGGTGCGCGTTCTTGAAGAAAAACTCTTAAATATTGATTCGCGGGTAAATACAATAGAGCAAAGCGTAATAAATGCAACAAAACAAATAAACATTGATCGCCAGGAAACAGACAACTCAATAAAAGAAGTTTTTGACCGTATCGCAAACATTGAAGTTGATATACAGACATTCAAAAAATCGCTCAAAAAAACAGTCACACATGGCGAATTAAAAGAACTAAACAACTACCTTGAACTAATATCCCCAATTACAACAAAATTCGTGACAAAAAAAGAGCTTGAAGATATTATTGAAGATAAAATGGAAGACAAAATGAAATGGTCTCCAAAAGAGATTTGATATTATGAAATTCAAATTGTTTGCAAGAATGAAAAAAGATACTCCAAAAAATATAAGCCGTCCCCAGCCGCACCCGCCAAAAGAAACACCAATAGAACAACCCACACCTCAAACACAGGCAAGTGTGCCTGCAATGGCTATTCCTTTTGAGGAAGTATCTGCGATGATACAAAACGGGCTTTCAGAAGCAGAAATAATTCAAATTCTAAAAGAAGAAGGCTTTGAATTCAACCAAATAGATGAAGCATTAAACCGTGTCCTTAAAACAACAGTTACAGGCGACACACCTCCGGCAGCTGCAGAAGCGCCCCCGCAAAATAACGGGCAACAGCCTGCAGATATCAAGAACCCCCAAATGTTCGGCCATGATTTTCAAGCACAAAGCGAATTCGGTTCCACAGATGAAGATTTTTCACCAATGAACGCACAGCCCCAAAACAGCGCAGAGATGGAAAAAGAGATGCAGGAAATAGAAGAGTACAACCGCAGAATGGAAGAGCTTGAAAAAACAGTAAATGCCCTTGTAAATGAAAAAATAGGCCGGATTGACGAACTGAAAAAAAACTTGGAACTAGGGATGCAAACAATAACAAAAGAAGTACAAACAATAAAACAGGAAATGGATGCAGAACTAACAAAAACAGAAGATTTTGAGGGAAAAGAAACAGAAGATGTCTTGAGTATAACCGAAAAACTTGCGGATTTAGAGCCGCGATTGAAAGCAATTGAAAAGGCATTCAAAGATATAGTCCCGAACCTTGTAGAAAATGTCAGGGATATCCGTGAGCTTCTTTCAGAAAAAGACGACCTTCCTGAAAAATCATTTATTAAGGAACCTGCGCCCACACAAAAAAAAGAGGAACTACCAAAAAAGAAAGAAACAAAAAAAGAAGCTAAAAAACAGGAACCCAAAAAAGATGATTTTATGGCAACAGAAAAAGACCTTTTTGACCTTCCGCAGTAAATCTAGTTCTCATTATTTAGCAGTTGCGCCCAAAAAAGCAACAGCGCCAATCATAAGCACAAGCATCAATATTGTTGCAACCGTATCGCTTGAAACACTGAAAAAAGCAAGCCCTCCGGCGCTCACAAAAACCAGAATCACCATAATGCCTAAAACAACACCGGCAAGAGCTTTGTTTCCGAAAAACGCATCAACAAAATCATACCCTGCGGCCCCTAAAACAATAATTCCAACAAGCACGCCTGCAAGGACAACCCCTAAAAGCCCGAAAATCTTTGTATAAAATATGCCTTTGCCTATAAAAACAATCAAAAACGACAACACAATTGAAATAACACCATTTACAGAAACCTCTTCACTTATAACTTTCTTGCTCTGCAATATACCAAAAATCAATGCCAAAAACAACATCCATGGAAACAAATAATCATAAAATCCCAATCTTTCCAAATTCTGAAACGCTGTTGACACCACTGACATTTTTTAAATCACCTGTTAATATTATGAATCTCCCGTATTTAAAATAGTTATTTAATCAACCCATATTTCCTAGCATATTTAATTGCAATCTGCTGTCTTTCATCGTCTGTTTTGGCAGCCTTCATCTCCTTTTGATAATCTGGATCTTTTGAAGAAAGTTTTTCAAACTTTGCATTCAATTCTTTTTGCTCCGGAGTTAATTCCGGTTGTTTCTGCTGTTCTTTCGTTTGTTTCTGCCCCTGTTCTTTTTTTGGCGCAGCTTTTGCATCCGGAGTGTTATGTTTCTGAACTTCTTCTTTCGGCGTCTCTTTAGGTTCCTGCTGCAAAAACCACAAAGCTCCACCAACTAAAAACAGCATGAAAAGCCATGTGCTTGTCTCCTCATCAATATTAAATTCCGCAGCAGCACCGGTGTTAAAAAACAGCATAATTCCGCCAAGCACCAAAACAATCGGTATCCCTTTTCCGCCAAAAATACTGTTAAGCCCCCAGCCGCCCATACCTAAGAAAAGTATCAATACTAAAAGCCCAACCATATAAAGGCTCATAGAACCAAACATTTCAGTCAGGTAGTCCCCAACAAACCTACCCTGCCACTCGTAATTCACAATAAAAAAAGAAAGTATGGCTGCAATTATGACCGATATCTGCTTCTTCTGACCGCCAAGGCTTTTCAAAAACGGAGCCGTAGTAACAATAGAATAAATAATAACTAGAAAAAGAACCCATGGCAATACAAAAGTGTAAAAGCCCATGCTCTCTAAATTCGAAAGCATGAGGGAAAAATCAACCATAAAACACACATTTGCTTATTCTTCGCCATCGCCGCCTTTACCTAAAAAGTAAAGCGCGCCTCCGACAAGCAATAGCATAAATAGCCATGTTGCGGTCTCATCGCTTATGTTAAATGATTCAGCCATTCCTGTGTTGAAAAATATCATTATCGCAACAAGGACTAAAGCCACAACAACAAGCGAATTTACTGAGGAATCATCCTTTCCTTTTATACTCCAGCCGCCCATGCCCAAGAATAGTATAAGTACAAGTATTCCTGCAAGATACAAACTCATAGAGCCAAACAGCGTTGTTAATGCCTCACCGACCAAACGGCCGTCAGACATACGGAAATTGATTATAAAAAACGACAATATAGCGGCAATTATGACTGCTATCTGCCTTCTCTGCCCTTTAAGTTCCTCGCCTTTAAGAAATGGCGCTGCCTGCACAATAGCATAGATTATAACTAAGAACAGTATCCACGGAAGGACAAAAGTGTCAAACCCCGAACCTCTCATCGTATCCATCATCGAATTAAAATCAACCATACATCATCACCACTTAATTTATTCTGGCGTTTCCGTTTTAGTATCGCCAGTAACTTTCTTGTCGCCCTGCCCCAGATAATAAAGCGCGCCTCCAACAAGCAATAGCATAAATAACCAAGTTGCTGTCTCATCACTTATGCTAAATGATTCAGCCATTCCTGTGTTGAAAAATATCATCAATGCAAGAAGAACCAACACGATTACCATTAGTGTTTTTCCGCCAGGAAGCTCTTCCATTTTCCAGCCGCCCATACCTAAGAATAGTATGATAACAAGTATTCCTGCAATATACAAACTCATAGAGCCAAACAGCGTTGTTAATGCCTCACCGACCAAACGGCCGTCAGACATACGGAAATTGATTATAAAAAAAGATATGATTGCTGCAATAATAACAGAAATCTGTTTTTTCTGCCCCGTGCCCTCCAAACTATTAAGAAATGGAGCTTTTAGCACAATTGCATATAGTATAACTAAAAACAGTATCCAAGGAAGAACAAAAGTGTCAAACCCCGAACCTCTCATCGTATCCATCATCGAACTAAAATCAACCATCATACATCGCCTCAATCAAAATTATATCACTAAACCAATATTAGTGCATCAACAGTATTTAAATGTTACTTTATTATACCCCTTTGTTTTTCAATATTAAGTATTTTATACACTGCCCGCTCAATTGCATGTGGGTCGTGAATATCTGTTATAGTATGCTCTTCACCGGGAATCTTAAAAATCACATCGCCCATTTTAAGCATTCTCTGTTTTTTTGTCTGGCGCACCTGCACATTTGTAATCTTATCAAACGATATTGTCTCTTCCTCTATGGTGCCTTTCGATGCCGGGTCGCTGCTTTTTTTTCTTATAAGCACTCGTGCCGTTGTTATCAACACCATTTCTTTTTTTCTTTTCCCTTCTGCAAGAAAATAAGGAACAATGCTTAGGACAATAAACAGAAAAAACAGCACAAAATTAAACAATTCTATAGGCAAAAAAAGCGATACAAAAGCAACAAGAACCAAAACAGCAGATAATATATACGACTTTAAAAAAACAACCCGGGACATCTTTGTAAGATGTATCTTTTTTTCTCCGGGCAATAGATTCCAATTCACCATAAGTTTATTTTAGTAAAATATAGTTTATAAAATAAACCTGTTCATTCAAGAAATCCCGCTTCCTTTCCAATCTCAAGCCATGCCCAAGCCCACACAACAGCCTCAAAAGCGCGCACGAAATCCTCTTTTTCTTTGAAATGGTTTGTATCAGACATATACGCGTTGATGTTTACTAAAAATTCTTCACCTTTAACGCCAACGGCCTTTGTTTTTTTAAGAACAGCGGCTGCTTTTAAATACCAAATGTCTGTCTGCTCCAGAAGCTCTTTTTGCGTTTCGTTCATCAAAACATCCCCAAAAACTCTTCCTCATGAAAATGAAGCTTACCCGGAACAACAATAGCGTGCGGAAGCGCCCCAAAGTCCATTTTCTTCAAATTCTCAAGTGTGTCGTATTTTATCACAGAATCGCCGCCCAAATGCGCCACAACAACAAGCTTTGTCTCGGCAGTAAACAGAGTTCCCTTCATCTTGCATTCAAGCTCTAAAAGAATATCTATTGCTTTTCCCGCCAGCATGCCAATATCCAAAAGAAGAAGTGTATGAAGCCCGGAGTCAAGATTCTCCTTTATATTCGTATATGGTGTTGTCGGAAAATAACCGTCAGCAGGAAAAGGAAGAGAAACAGTTTTCCCGAACTTGTAAAGCATAAGCCCTGTTTCTGCCACTGCTGTAAAAATAGAGGATGCGTGAATAATCTTTACAGGAATTCCTGCTTTTTTAGCATCAAGAACAATCTCTGTGTGCGTTGTAGCAGACAAAGCATCGCCCCCGACAAGAAATGCCGTATCTTTATTTCTAGCAGAATTCAAGACAACCTCAGCCTCTTCAACCTGTTTTCTGTCAAGCAGTGTTATTTTTTTGCCGGTAATTTTCTCCAGATTTTCCAAATCAACTTTTACAGGAGATGTATAAAATTCAGCAAAAACCGCATCGCATTTTCTTATAGCATTTGCCGCCTTTAAAGACATATCAGTCTCATCATGTATTCCCGTACCTACAATATATAGCATGTGTAAAATAAAGGATTTTAAAACATTTAAAAACAATATAGGTTCTATGAATCTAAAAACCGCCCTTTCAAAAAAACTGCCCGAAAACGAACTGGAACAGGTAAGCAACTCTTTTGAGATTATGGGCGACATTGCGTTAATAGATGTTGCAGAACCGATAAAAAAACACGAAGAACTGATTGCAAAAACCCTTGCAAACTTAAACAACAACATAAATATCGTTCTTTCAAAAAAAGAAGATGTAAAAGGCTCATATCGCATCCCAAAATACGAACTGGTTTATGAACGAAAAAAAGAA
>JAUVEX010000041.1 GCA_030594585.1 archaeon
ATATGTCGTCGAATCCATGAATCTTACTGCATCCAACCATATGCTCTACAAATTCGGCTTTTGCTTTTTCAACCATTGAACCAACTTTTTTAACTTTCACAATTTTGTGAATGTTATAAATATTGTCTGCGGCCGTATATAAATGTTTGTTTAATATCTTGGGGGATAAAATTCAATATGATGCAAAAAACACATTTAAATTACCAAATCAATTAAACACTATGAACTTATTTGATTTCCCGCAGATACTTATCATACTTGTTTTAGTGACGATTGCAGCTATTATCTACCTTGTGGTTCGCGCAGAGAAAAAACGAACAGAAAACCTAAAGAATCAGGCGCACATGATGGGGCTTTCATTTTCAGAAAAAACCCCTGATGATTTTCTTTCAAGCTTAAGCGAATTCAAGCTGTTCAGCAAAGGCCGCTCAAAAAAAGCATACAATCTTATAAACGGAAGCGCGCAAGGCATTCCGTACTCAATCTTTGACTATAAATATACGGTAGGTGCCGGCAAAAGCAGCCAGACACCCATGCAAACAGTATTTTTCGCAAAAAAAGAAAGCTTAAAGCTTCCGAAATTCTCAATGGCACCCGAATATTTTTACCACAAAATCGGAGACCTTTTGGGCTCAAAAGACATTGATTTTACAAACAAGCCAATATTCTCAAAGAAATATATCCTTAAAGGCGATGACGACACTGCAATCAGAAACACATTCAAAGAAGAAATCCTGTCATTTTTCGAGCGCAAAAAAGAAAAAATAGCAATAGAAGCAAACAGCAATAAAATGATAATCTACCGCCCGTCCAAAAACATAAAGCCAAAAGACCTGACAAAATTTAAAGACGAATCAATTAAGATTGTTGGATTATTTTCTGAAAAATAATATATGTTAGTTATTTAAGTTTTTCTGTTAAACAAATAACATGGGATTAACAACTACTAAGGAACCAAAAATAGATATTTACGGGCGTCCGGAAGAAGTATTTGAAAAATTAGAACATGCAGTACTTAACGCAAATGGAAATGTATTAAATATCGCTGTAAACGGCGAAAAAGGTAAATATGTATGGTATGCTTTTCTTGAAGGCGATCAAATCAAGGTGACATGGAAACATCCACATACCGGTGTTGGCACAAAGTGTTTTGTTGACGGAAAAGTCTATGAGGATTGCAATGAATGCACTTATGGTGCGCACACAAATCAGGGTCATTGCGAACACGACATAATCCAAAAATTTCTGCGCGAGGAAACAGACAGTTTCGACAATCGATTAGCCAAACTTAAAGCACTATATCAATAAACACTCCAAATTATGTCTAAGTATTGCTCACATATTCTTGTCTGCCCAGCTGTCAATGGCATCATCGCTTAAGAATTCATCAGTTATCCGCTTTTTAAGCTCTTTTTCTTCCCTGAATTGAGAATATAAATAACCGCCATAAGTAATGCCTACAGCAAAGCCTGCAAGGTGGGCTGCATGGCCTATATTTCCCTCACCCACAATAAACCCGGCCAGGTCAATCACAATCCATATGGCTGCCAATACAATCATAGGAACAGGCCCTCCAAAATAAACAACCATTTTAGGCCTAAGCACCGCCAAAGCACCAAGAACCCCCATAACAGCCCCTGAAGCCCCAAGAGAGGTTGCAGTTGGGTAAAATACAAGTGATGCCAAGCTTCCCGCAATTCCTGCTGCAAAATAAAGATAAATGAATTTTTTCGAGCCTATTAGTTTCTCAAGCAATATCCCAAAAAACGCTAACGCAAACATATTCTGAAAAAGATGCGAAAAATCAAGATGCAAAAACATTGAAGTCACAATCATCCATGGTGCCGACACAATATGTTCAGGCACAAGCGCAAACAACGGCACAAGCCATGAAAAAGGAACCTCAAGAAAACCTATTATTGTGTTTACAATAACAAGCTTCCATGCCATGAAATTAAAGGGCGGGTGTTTTTTTGGTTTCATAGCATATAATTTACTTTTCTGCAATTAATATATCTGCCTAAAAAGAACCAAAAATCATACAAGAATCACAGTCAGTATAAAAAGGAATATTATAAGCCCCAAAAATATGGAAAGTGTTTTTGCAGAGCCCCACAAGAATTTGTATATAAAATACCCTATAAACGCAAAAAGAATTAATACAGTAAATGTTTCTAGAGGGTTTGCGGTTCCTGCCTGCGACTTGAAAATCCTTGCCGCATCGACAAAAGAGCTTATAACAATTTTTGTCGTGTTTACAGCAGATTCCACAATTGCAGCCATAGCTTTTCTAAAAGCACCTATAATCTCAATAATCATACAATGACTTTATGTTTTTCGTATTTATATAATTTGCCAGAGCACAAAAACGAACGCTGCCATCACAAACCACAAAATCCTGTTCCATGCAAAGATTTTTGAGCCGTCAAAAGGCATAATAGGCAAAAGATTAAAAAGCGCTAAAAACACATTTACCCGTATTATAATGCTAGCCACAGTAGCGAAAAAACCAGATAAGAAAGGCCCTAAAGCAAGGAATAAAAATGCCATAAGTATATTCATCAAAGGCCCCACAGCAGATATGTATGCGTTTTCTTTTGCAGTAATATTGATTTTGTGCATCCCTCTTTTTGACATGAACTGCGTATACACCATAACAGCGCCCGGAGCTGCAAACACAAAACCTCCGTTTGTAACAACAGCCAAAAGAAGTGCAAAAATAAGCCCTTGCTTAAACATCTCAAAACGCGCATACGCGCCGTATTTCATTGCCATGAACTTGTGGGCAAGCTCGTGGGGGATAAAAGAAAGCGCAATCACTAGTGTATATACCGCAATTATCAATGGGTTCAGGTTCGGGTAAGTAAATATAAAACCAAGCGCAAGCGTTGATATTACAATATCTTTTATCTCTCTCTTTTCAAAATGCGGATATCTCAAGAATAAAACCTCTTTGTAGTTTATGTGATATATTCATTTATTTCTTTTATATGTTGCTATGTCAATCCCTTTTAAGTATTGCCCAGTATGTTTCGCGCGCATATTCCGGCTTTACAGCATCTATAAAAGAAAATCCCTGGATTTCGGCCATCTTTTTTATGCTCTCCATCTTGTCTTCAAAGTCCTGTTCTTTTTTGAGCCTCAAAAGCACTGTTGATTTTTTTAGAAGAAGATTCTTGTTTTTTTCAAGGATTGTAAATGCATTGAACATATTGTCAGTATTGCCGATTATGAGCGTATTTGCAAGAAGATTATCCGGACTGTTTTCACCAATCATTAGAATAGTTATCTTTTTTTCTTCCAAAAATTCAATCTCGCCTTCGTTAAGTGATGCCGCAATAACATCGTCTGCTGTGGGGAATAAATTCATGTTTCTGTCAATGTCTAAAAACTGCCAGTAGCCCGCATGCTTTTTTGCATAGCTTTCATCAACAAATATAGTGTCTTTAGTTGAAATAGGCAAATCAGGATTTGTCATTATCTGGCTGTTGACTTTGACAAAACCTTCCTTTACAACAGCGCGCGCCGATTCTATATCTGGCGCGCCGAAAATCCGAACCAAGTCGTCTGCAAGTGACATAAGGTTTTTTGGCGCCTAAAGAATAAATATGTTTGATTGATTTTAGGATGCTTTCTTAGGTTTATACATTTCTACATCAACCAAAAAGCCTACTTTCTCAGGTTCATACCGTTGTGCATTAAGCAAAATTTGTTGTTCCATTTGCCTGGCAGTTTCAAGAGCGTGTTGGGGGGTTCTGGTCCGTAAATCTAATTCGTCGTGGCCATGGCGAAAATCAAAACCAAAAACAGCATATTGTTTTCCTTCTTGTTCTTCTGTTGAATAATGAGTAAGGCCGCTATATAAGTTATTGGCTAAATCACATAGTTTTAATCCCTTTCTTGACCCTGATTCTATTGCGCCCCACAATGCCTGAGGGATATTTTCTTTAGGTATTGCGACATAACCGCATAGATATCTAACACCCGTTGCACTCATTTCCCGTGTTACCACTAAATTACCATCTGCTAAAATAGCATTGTCAAATGGATGAAACCCAAATTCTGAAAAAGCAGAACAATATTCATCGACAAGATTCATAGCATCACCAAATAATATTTTTTAGATTATTAACTATACTACTAATTTATAACAAATATTTTTAAATATATGTTTTAGGTCATTATTGGGCTATATCTGGACTAGAATCCAATCCCCAATCTCAACAACATCTTCAAGTGCCAAATCTTTGACTTTCTTCTCTGCGTTAGGCAAATCACCTGCAAGCTCTTTTGCCTTTACTTTATCCAGTTTAAAAAAATGCCTTGAATTGATAAACGCCTTTTTCGCCTTTTGGTTCTTGTGGCAGAACAAGGCTTCTGCCACCTTAAAAAACATTTCCTCATCTTTTGGCTTTGGCTTATCCTTTTTTGGGATTAAACGAACAATCGCAGACTCTACTTTAGGTTTCGGCCTAAATGCCTCTTTTGGAACTGTTTTTATGTATTCAGGCACAAAAAAATAATTCGCCATTAGCGACAATCTTGAATAATTCCTCTCACCAGGCTTTGCAATCAACCTCTCCGCAAACTCTTTCTGGAGCATCAAAACCGCGAATTTACCCAATTTACCGAGTTTAATGATTATGGGAGATGAAATAGAATACGGAAGATTCGACACGCATTTGTCAAAATCAGGAAAATCAACCTTAACAGCATCGCCTTCTATAAGCTCAACTATCGGATAACTCTCTCTTATATGCCCTGCAAACCGGCGGTCATACTCAACAGCCACGACTTTTTTTGCTCTTGTCACAAGCTCTTCTGTTATCACACCAAGCCCTGGCCCAATCTCAAGCACAGTCTCTGTTTTTTTGATATCCGCTGCTTCAAGCTCTAGTTCAACGAATTTCCTGTTTTTCAAGAAGTGCTGGTCAAGTTTTTTTATTGCGCGAAGTTCCATACATTTATTTGTATTTCTGGGTTTTTAAAGCCCTGCAACAGAAAGATTTATATATGTTTGTTACTATTATGTGATACTATGGAACTAAAGACCGAAACTCCTGAAATTGGAACACCGGAATTTTACAAGCTTTTAGCACAAGAAACAGAAATAAATATGGTGGAAACTGCTTACATACATACTTCATTTTGTGAATCTGATGGAATAAAACACATACCGAAAACACTTCTTGAACAGGTTGCAACTGTTTTTGAAACAGCCAACAATGAAACAAACCCAGTTACAAAAAACAAATTGACTGACCTTGCATACATGTATTCAGAAATTGTGAAATCAACAGTGCATGCAATTTACGGGGAGCTGTATGCGGAAAATAAATTAGTACGTGCTGCTTTTGAGGATATTGGACTGCCGATTGAAAACGGCGAGGGTGTTGAATATAATCCTAAAGAGTTTACGCCTATTGAAGGAGAATCCCAAAAAATATATCTCAACCTACAAGAAATACGTACAACTAAGCGTCTTAAGAGGTATCATATGGATACTATTTTAAAAGAACATCGTAAGAAATTATCAAACATATATGATACGGTTATGGAACAGCGCAAAAATCAACCTGAATTAACAAAAAAGATTCTTAATACTATTAATGGAATCGCAGGAACAACGCTTTCATTATATAAAAACCAAGAAACTCTTGATGAAATAAAAAGCCTATAGCAAGTTATGTTGTGTCCTAATATTCCCTCTCAGCCCTTGGTGGGTGGGTGAAAAGGTGCCATTTTGTATCGCCTTCAAGCTCTTCGGTTATTCTTTTTATGACTGCTTTTTTAGGGTTTGGAACCAACGGCACTCTTGTTTTTATGTCTTCAAAGCTTTCAAACGGCTTTTTTTTCCGCTCATCCAAAAGCTCCCACATATGCTTTTTGCCAATGCTTGGCAAAAGCTCAAGCTGGTGCTGCCTTGTTGTAACAGCTCCTGATGTATTGAAGAAATCAACATATTTTTTTTCATTTTTATCAATTATTTTTTCTATTGCAAACGGAAGTTCGGATTGTGCTGTTGCGGTAAGTTTGTTTGCCTGAACCCTTCCAATAATTGATTTTACAGCATCTCTTTTTCCTTCGCCAATGTAAACAGGATCCTGCGGCTTTAGGGAAATGTCATCTCTTGGCACAACTTCTAAAATATTCAGGTATTCTTCACCCAACACTTGCGCTATCGGGTGTGAGCGCATTTGCGCAGCATGTCCTCTTTTAAGGAAATCCAATACAATTCCGTTTTCATCCTTCATTATTATTCACCTCTGTTTTTTTTCAAACAGTTGGGCATTATTTTTCTGTTTCTTCTGCTTCTTTTGGTTCTTCTTTTTTCTTTATCGGTATTCTTTTTGCTTTTATTTTCTTTTTGTCCGGCCGAATTTTGTCAAGTGCTTCAAGCACTTTTTTTATTTGAGCCGCTTCAAGAGTGATTCTTTCTTTCATAAAGATTATTTTTACATCATCTTCTTTTTCAGGCAAAAGGTCAAGAAGAGCAGTTATCTGATGCTCTTTTAAGCCCTCTATTTTTTCAAGTTCCGCTCTTGCAGCGACAACATCTTTTTTTGAAAGAAGTGTGTGCCTGTGAAGGTATTCCAAAGTTATCTTTTGTTCATAACCTAAATTGTCTTCATTTTCATTTTTCAGTATGTCCAGCGCTTCTGCCATTGTGGCTGTTTTTGTATCAAGTATTTTCATTATAATCCCTCAGTCACTTTTTTCATATGCTCAGGAGCTGAAATAAGCTTTTTTGGCATTTTTTTGTCTTTTATATCAACCACATAACCCCGACCCCTTTTTTCAGACACTTTGCCGTAAGTTCCATGATATCTTGGATGCGGCATTCCATCCTGTTTCGAGGGCTCAAGCTTTATAATTACACTGTCGCCGATTTCAAATGTCTTTAATTTTTCTGTTATTGTAAGTCTTTTACCTGTCTTTTTTAGGATATTTCGTGTCTTATTTCGAAATCCTCTTGATCTTCTCATATTCAATCACCATTAATTTTTAAGGATTATCTTTGAAGGCATTCAGCGAGTTTCCTTTTTTAATGGAAACATACCTCAAGATAATTAACTCTAGGCATAACCTAGTTCATTTTAGAAGAATTTAACCCGGGAATCTTTATATATTTGTTTACGGGAATCACGCAATATCAACAACGACAAGCTTTTCTACTTTTGCCTTTGTACTAAGGACACTTGAAACAGAAGGCCTTGTTCGCCCACCGTCGCCTGAAACAAGCTCTTTTACATACATTCCAGCTTCAGTTGTTATTTCAAGCCCTATTTTTCTCTTATCAATAAATTTAGAAGTTATAGAAAGAACCTTTCTTTTTCGTATAATATCGGCTCGCCTGTGCGCCACCCTTTCAGGAGTTTGTTGGTTTATAGTGCCTAAAAGCCCATCAACAGCCTTTATATCCTCTTTTTTAATATCATCCTTAAGAGAAACAATGACCTTATATGTCTTTTCTTTTTTGCTTTCTTTCACTTCCTGAACTTTTGGCTTTTCAACCATCGTAAGGCCTTTGACCTCAACTTCGCTCTTGTATTTCTTGTTTATGGCACTTTCCATTTTTTTTAAGTCAATCGTTCTTTTTCTTGGCTGCAAGACTTCAAGCACAAATTCTCTATTGGTTTTACATAAAACATCAACATCCTCTCTTCCGGCACCGTGAAATTTGGTATCAATACCTTCTGTTTTTTTAAGTATTAATTCCTCTATTTTTTCCTGGACACTTGTGTCATATTTTCGCCCAGTGTAATTGCATACCTTACAGCCAAGCCCCCTGCATTCATAACAGTGCCATTTAGTTTGCGGCATTGGCATTAGCTTTTTGTATTTGCCGTAAATATATATTGGATTTATAGTAAGCTCAATTGCGTTTTTCTCCAAATTTACAAGAATTACAACATCCGGCTGTTTTAAGTCAACTTCTTTTTTCAATATTTTTTGCAGTTTCTTGCCTACTTCTCTTGAAATTTCTGTTTTTATGGATTCAACAAAATCAATTCCTGCGTCTTCCCATAAAGTTTCCTCGTTTTCAAGAAGTTCTTTTGTGGGTGTTGCACCCACATGGAATGTGTCAAATTCAAGTCCCTTAAGCTCAAAAACACACTTATCAACAATTACGCCTATTTTTTCAAAGATATCTTCGCATACATGACAGATTTTTTTCTTAGAATCTTTTATTTTGGCATGCC
>JAUVEX010000091.1 GCA_030594585.1 archaeon
AAACAGAAAAGCATTAATGATTTTTAAAAAGAATCAAAGAAGCGATTTTCTCTTGAAATAAATATGCGCAAGCATTATACCCAGAATCATAAGAAAAAATGCAAATGGATAACCATATGGCGATGACAATTCAGGCATATGCAAGAAATTCATGCCATAGATGCCTGTTACAAGCATAGGTATCATAACATATGCTGCAAGAACTGTGAGTTTTTTCATGACTTCATTGACTTCATTTGATGATAATGCTAAGTATAGCTGTATTGCCCCTGAAAGCCGCTCTTTGTACATCTCTTCGCGGTCAATAAGACGCATAATGTCATCGTAAATATCCCGCAAATATATTCTTGTATGTTCGGTTACAATCCCGTCATCGCCTTCGCGGGTAAGCATAAGAAGTATATCCCTTTCAGCAACAAGAATCCTGTGAAGCTCTAAAAGTTCGGATTTTATGTCCATGACATGGCCCATTGTTTTAGGGCTTGACCGCTCCATTGCCTTTTTTTCAAGAGTGTTTATTGCATCGTCATATTCTTCAATTTCTGTGTAATATCCTGTTATTATGTGGTCAAGTACTTTATAGAATACAAAATCAATTGTTTTTGCAGGGAATTTTGAAAAATATTTCTGGACTTTTTCAAGTTCCGGCCCATTTGAATGATAAGTTATCAAACTATTTTTAGCCAAAATAATACTCATCTGGCCATAATTTTTAGCACCCGAAGGATATGTTTTAAAAACACAGAAAATTGCCTTAGGGTATTCCTCGATTTTTGGCTTAGAGTCTTCAAGACAATCTTCAAGAACAAGGCGATGATATTCCGGGAAAAACTCGGAAAGTATTTTTTCAAGTGCTTCTTTATCACCTGAAGAAATATCCACCCAGATCTTTTTTTTGCTGTGAAGTATATCAAGTGCTTTTTCTGCTCCGATATTCTGCATAACTTCCGGAGCTTTGTCTTTCTCAAACACTGTGGCACTTATCATAGTTATTGTTTTAGCGGTTGATGTTTATATTATTTTGAAGTGCGCTAAAAAATAAAGTGCTTTAGCTAACACTAAACAAGTTTAGAGTTTAACAAACCCCAATAACAGAAAACTTATTCAACAACATCAAGTGTTGACTGCTTTGAAAGGTTTACCTGCAGGTTATTGCTCCATTCAGTTACATAAGCGCCTGCAATCTTTACTTTTTTAGCAGAAGAAACTGTCTGTATCTGGTCTTCCCAAAGGCTTAAGTTTATTCTTCCGGTATCATCTTCAATTATTGCTGTTGCAACATTTTTAGGACCGAATCGGGTGTTAACTGTTCTTGGTTCACCGACTTCAACAACTGATGCCTCAAGTTCAACATCTTTAGAATCTACTGTTATTTCAGAAATTTTTACCATATCACTAACCTCGTTTCATTTAAATATTTTTGTTCTTTAAGAACTGTTTTTGATTAATATATTTTACTTTATATATTTATGTGTACTTGTGTGCCGATAAATCATGCAATCTTATAGAAAAGAAAAAATGTGGCGGCCTTTTATTGACCCCCCACCAAATATTTGCTTCAGAAACGCAAGAAATTAAAGGTCTCTTGCTTTTATTGTTGTCCTGTTGTTTGCTTTAGCTCTTTCACCTGCGCGGTCAAGAAGTCCTGCAACAACTTTGTCCAGCACATCGTCTGCTTCTGCAGAAAAACTTACGCCTTTTGATTTTGCGTATTCGCGTACTTTACTTTTTACAATCAAGTCTGCCATGATATAACCTCCATTAAAATTTTCGTAACTCAAATATACGGATTAAATATTATAAATCTTCGTAAAAACAAGCTTTAACTCTTTTTTATAAATTTTATATCTGTTTCTTTTACTGTTTTTCTGCCTGCGTGTTTTGCGATATTAACTGCTTCTTCTGCTTTTGTAAGGGCTATGTTCTCTATATATTCTGCAAAAAGCTCGGCTCCTGCTTTTGAAACCCGCTCGGCTCCTGCATCCCTTATTATTCGCTCAATCGCTGCAATTGGAAGGTTACCCATAAAAATCACTCCAGTTTGCTTTTTATTTTGTTATCTATGTAATCTACTATTCTTTTTGCAATATTTATATTTGTTGCGTCCATCATTCCGCGAATGCCGGGATTTATGTTCACTTCTATTACAACCGGGCCTTTTTTGCCTTCGATTAGGTCAATAGCGCAAATATCGGCGTGCATTATCTTGGCGGTCTTTATTGCAATCTCTTTCATCTCATCTGTTGGTTCGTATTTTTGCGCCACGCCGCCGGCTTTTATGTTTGCGCGCTTTTCTCCTTCTTTTGCGACCCGCTTATACGCCCCGATAATTGTATCCTCGGTAACAAGTATCCGCACATCTTCTCCGGGATTTTCAACGAATTCCTGTATAAGTATCTGCTGATTTAATTTATTCATCGATTCTGTTATTGTTCTCATTCCTTCTTTGTTCTCAACATACATTATGCCTATACCGCCTGAACCGGACATAAGCTTTACCATCACCGGAAATTTCACTTTATTTATGAGTGATTCTGTACCCTCAGCAGTTTTTAAAAGATATGTTTTTGGTGTGGGTATCCCGCACCTTGCAAGAGCAACAGATGTCAGGAATTTATCGTGCGCGACTAGAATTGTTGCTGCACTATATGGTTTTAATACGGGATATGCATCAAAAGCGTTTATTATCTGAAAACCATAATCCTTTCGTTTGCCGTCAATTTTCGGAAGCACATAATCAACATCAGTTATGCTTTTACCATCACAGTGTATTTTTATCTCATTTTTATCCACTGTCAGTGTTATGTCATGCACAGGAGCATAAATCACATCAAATATTTTTTCTGCTTCTTCCAGTATGAGTTCTGTTGTTTTTGATTTTGCCTTCGGGGCAATAATAAGCAGTCTTTTTTTAATGTTTTTCACATAATCACTTCCGATTCAACGCGTTTTCAAAAATGTTCGCCAATCTGGCAATGGGGTTTTTGCTGCTGATTCTTTCAGTATTTTTTGCGATTTGTTTTAAGAATATATCATATATGTCCTTTTCAAAAAGTTCGTTATATTTATCCATTGAAGGGCAAATGTCCATGCCGGTAATTAAAATATGATTGTTGTGTTTTATCGCCGTTATACTGCAAAGCCCTGCTTCAAAAAGTGATGCTGCTTTTTTCAACAAATATTTTTCCTGTTCAGTTGGTGTATAAACCGTGTCTTTTCCCTCAATACAAAAAAGCTTGCTATCGGCTACAAGAACTGTTACCGGAGACCCGTTTCTGTAAATGTCCTGAATCATAATTGGCTGTGAAAGTTTTTCTATTGTATCTATAACACCTTTTGCAGAATCGTATGAATCTATGACTACAGAACCCTTTTTTTCATACGGCAGGCGCAATAAAACAGGATATTTTATATCCGGCAGGATGTGCTCTATTGCTTTTCTTGTTATTGCAAAATGTATTTTCGGTGTTGGGATGCCTTTTGTCTTCAGGAAAATCGGCGCCAGAAATTCATTATAACCATAAAGGATGGATTTGTATGAATTTATTGTATATATTTTTTGGTCTTCAAAAAGCTTCATAAGAACATAGCCTGCATCGCTGTTTTTTTTGCTGATTCTTCCAAGGACTGCATCGAATTCGAATAAATTTGTATTTTTATAATATGGTATGGACTCGTCTGTTGTGGTCTCTATGCGAACACCGGCCATAGGAACATAAAGAACTGTATCAAAATATTCCTTTGCGCGATCAAGCAAGGATATTTCCGTGTTTGTCCGATTTTCCGGACCTACAATGAGTAGTTTCATAAGAATCAAATTATTCTGATTTTTT
>JAUVEX010000055.1 GCA_030594585.1 archaeon
CATAGCTGTTTTTATTTCATCAAATGAAACTTTCCTGTGCCATTTTCCAAGCCACACATAATCTTGTTTCCGGTCATTTTCAGGGGATTCGGAAACAACAATTCTGCCGAAACACGATGATGTTGTATAAAAAGAAGGATGATTGTTTATTGTACTCACCAACGGCATGATATCCACATCAACAAGATTCTCATTTATTGCCTTATCAAGCCGTGCAAGAGCAACTTGTTTTTTGTTTTGGAACATGTCTCTTTTTCGTTGTTTAAATTTTTTAATATGTTTAATGATTTTGTGGTGTGTGGAGATGAAGTTTTTAACATTCATTACCTAAAAATTGTTTGTGAATTTATGGAAAAAGAAATCGTCAAATTAGAAGGGATTGCAAAACCGCCAAGCCCGTTTAATCATGTGGTCAAAGCCGGAAACTTCCTATTTCTCTCAAGCCAGTTGGCGGCAGGCTTAAAAGACCATAAAATTATTGGCGGAGATATCAAAGAACAGACAAGAAAAGCATTAGAGAATATAAAATTATTATGTGACTCTTCCGGAACATCCATGAACAATATTGTTAAAGTTGTTGTATATATGAAAGATGTCAAGAAAGATTTTGATGCGATGAATGGGATATATCGCGAATATTTCAAAGACGGTGAAGAACCGGCAAGAGTGACAGTTCAGGCATTATCACCAATTGATAAAATAGATATAGAGATTGAAGCAACTGCAGTGCTTCCAGATTAACAGCTGAATTTCACCGTATTTTTTATTGTGTATAAAGTATCTCACAAACAATAAAAAAGCTTGAAAATGCCCCCAGTTACCAAAATTTTCATGATTTTTTAGAATCTTTTTTTAAGTTACCCCAAAATCATTCTGCAGTCGGCGCAAACAGCCCCATCTTCATTTACAATCAATGGGTTTATGTCAAGCTCTGTTATTTTTTCTTTTTTGACCATTTTAGATACTTTAAGAAGCGTGTCTTCAATTGCTTTGATATTTACTGCGGCCTGCCCGCGAGCGCCATTAAGAAGAGGATATGCCTTTATTTCAGTTATCATTTCGCGAACATCTTTTTTCTCAACAGGGATTAGGCGGAAAGAAACATCTTTCATGACTTCCACAAAAATGCCTCCAAGCCCAAACATTAAAACAGGACCGAATTGCGGATCCTGTGATGCGCCAACAATACACTCTACACCGGATGCAGTTTTCTCAACAAGAACACCGTCAATTTTGGCATCAGGTACATGTTTTTTAGCATTCTCGATAATTTTTAGAAACGCATCTCTTGCACTTTCTTCAGTCATTATGTTTGTTACAACGCCGCCAAAATCACTTTTGTGCAGTATGTCTTCGCTTATTATTTTCATGATGCATGGAAATCCCACTTTTTTTGCGGCAAGAATAGCATCCTGCCTGTTTTTGACAAGTTTTGCTTCCGGCAGCATAATGCCGTATTTTTCAAGAATTTTTCGCGAGTCATATTCTGTTAGTTTTTGCATGTTTAGTTGTTTGTTGTTTCCACAATATAAAGATTAATACAAAACCTTTTTATTCTGTGTTCACCCTAAATTTATGTTATGAAGCAATGGATTAAAGAGAAGATTTTCCCAAGTATAATTACCGGCATCTCTATGGGCATTTTATTTATGTTTCTTAATAAGGGCATAAGCGGTCTTGTACTTATATCATCTTTAGGGGCATCAGCATACATAATCTGTGATTACCCAGACATTCGCGCAGCAAAACTTCGAGTAGTTATCCTGGCTTATTTTTTTGCAACAATTATGGGGTTTGTAACAGCACTTTTTTTCAATCCGACAATAGCGATAATATTGGCTGTGGCGTTAACATCAATTTTTATGCTTGAGACAAAAAACTCCCATCCGCCCGCAGTTGGCGCGGCCTTCGCGTTTATATTGGAGAAACATACATTTATGGGCGTTTTAGAAACAATGGCATCTGTTTTAGCGCTATTGATAATTGCAAAATTTTTGATATATCTTTATCGTGAGGAGTTTCATTTGCACAAATTCCACCATGAGTTTTTGAAGTGATTATTATGGGAAGAAAACCGGGACCGGATCCCGAGAAATTAAAGCGGATAATAGAGGCATTAAGAAACAACCCAAAAGGATTGTGGACTATGGAGATTGCAAGAAAGACAAAAATATCGAAAAGCACAGTTCACAGGTACTTAAACACATTCTTGAAAGACAAAATAAAGGAAGAGCGTTCATTCTCCGACCTTGTGAAACTATACACAATAAAAAAGAAAAAAGAATAAAAGCTTGGCTTTGTAAATTTCAGTATGTCTTTAGAATTTTTGCGCAAAGGGAAAAAAGAAAAAATGCCGTTCATTAAAGGAACGACCCTAAAAGACATACTCAAACAAAAAGGCATAAACACAGAGACCGTTCTAATTAAACTAAACGGGACAATTGCAACATTAGAAGAAAAGCCAAAAGACAAAGATAAGCTAGAAATCTTAGATATTATTTCCGGCGGCTGAAGCAAAAATAAAACACATTTATTTTGCGTCAATCTTTTCTTTAAGCTCTTGTAAATATTCCGGTTCGTAGAACTCCAGCTCTTTTTCCTCTTCTTTTCTTTTAAGATATTTTATTTCATGCCCCCGGATAGTTTCAAGAGTTTTGTCTTTTTTATCAAAAATATTTTTAAGGAATCCGCCGACTCTCTCAGCACCGACAAGTTTCGGGACTATGACAAATCCAGCTCCAAGAGAATACAATTTTAATGCCTCATCAATTGTTGTGGTTGTAAGTATTGTTTTTGCATCAGGGTTTAGCATTTTTGTTCTCTCAATAAGAATTGCATTGTCTTCCATACGGGGAATTGTGGATATCACTAAACGGGCGTGTCTTATTCCTGCATCTTCAAGAACATCAAAATGCGCAACATCTCCGTAAATGCAGTATTGGTTGGCATCAACTAATTTTTTGACAAGTTCCGGGTTGTAATCAATAACAACAAATAATGTGCCGCTTGCTTTAAGCCGGTCAATTATTGTCCGCCCCATAGTATGTGCGCCAACAACAATCACATGATTTTTCAATTTATTTTCCGAACCCTCAATATTTGATAGTTTGTAATTTTGTTTGAAAATATTTAGTTTATCAACAAAGGCAAAAAATGGCAGAATTACTTTATGTATGCGCTCGTCATATTTTATTGCATAGCTTGTTACAGTAATTGAAAGCAGTGCAAGAATTGTTGCCATCGATACAATTTCAGAAGATACATGGCCAAGCCCGTATCCAACACCCACAAGAATTAATGAGAATTCAGACACATTGCTCAAGTAAAGCCCTGTAAATATAGAAACCCTCCGTTTATATCCGAATACAGAGCTTGTGATTGAAATAATCAAAAATTTACCGACAATGACAAATACGGCAAATGCAATTATTGGCATTACAAGCAAAGACAGATTTGAAAAAGATACTGCAAGCCCCAGAGATCCGAAAAAAAGTATAGTGAAAAAATCCCTTAGTGATTTAACCCTATTAGCTATGTCGTGATTGTATGGAAAAACAGCAAGGCTTATGCCTGCAAGAAAACCACCAACAGCGATTGAAAAACCGAAAGTGTATGCGATTGCACTGAAAAGGAAACATACAGAAAGCGTGACTAAAAAAACAAGCTCTTTGTCTTTTACAACCAGTTTAAGAAATTGGGGGAATACGAATTTGTTAAGAATAATCGCAATTCCAAAAAGCCCAATGGCCTTGAAAAGCACAAGCCCAATAACTGAAGCAGACACATTGGTTAGGTTGTACATAAAAGACATGGCAAGAACCACAATAACATCCTGCGCCAAAAGAATCCCTACAGAAATTCTGCCGCTCAATGTATCAAGTTGTTCTCTGTCAGACAGAAGTTTTATTACAATCATTGTGCTGCTGAAAGAAACAATTAAGGCAAGATACATAGATTCGATATTGTTGAACCCTAGATAAGTTGCGAGTATAAATCCCCCGCCTGCGGTTAATATCATCTGGATAAGGGAACCAAAAGATGCGATTTTTCCGACATTTTTTAGTTTTGTAATATCCATTTCCATACCAACAGTAAAAAGAAGAAGCGCGATTCCTATTTCAGAAAGTGCGACTATAAGCGCTTCATTGGTTATAATTGCCAATCCTTGGGGCCCAAGCAGAATCCCTGAAAGTATGTATGCGGGGATTACCGGCTGTTTTAGAATTTTTGCAAGAAGCGCGAGCATAGTGGAGAAAAGAACAACAAGACCGATATCGTAAAGAATTAGAAGATCCATGATATTATTTTGGGCTGCCGGCATATAAATATTTTTTGTGTTTTTTAATTTATTGACAGCCGCTGCAGTTTTTACATCCCGTAATTGAACGATACGCATTTTCAGCAACAGCGGGCATACTTTTAGCCGTACTCATAAGCCCGCTAAAATAATTTGTTGCTTCAGCGTATGCGGAATTTAGTATTTCTGTTCCGTATCCTGCTTTTTCTGCAAGCTTTGTTGCAACTGCATTAACTCTTCCTTCGACTTCTGATGTTGTTGGAACAGGAGTATCTAAAAGTGCTTCTTGGTATGCATTTTCTGGACTAATGAGTTTACTTAGTTTTTTACCGCTCATTTCCCAAAGATGTGCAAGTTCGTGCGTTAAAACACCCTTGAATTCGTCGTAGTTAAGATTGTATGTTTCTTTTGCATTCAAGAAAAGAGTTTTTGTATTATTGTATGTTTCTCCAACAGCAGCGACGACCCCATTAGGCAGCATATACTGTGGGAGAATCACAATTTTTTCAGGAAGTTCTGTAAGGCCGGTTCTTTTTGAAATATCATTTAGCGCATTGACTGTTTTTGATGCCGTATCTCGATAAATGTCTATTAATTTACCCATACCTTTTATTACCTAAAAAACTATATAAATATATCAATCACTTCAAAGTAACAACCAAAAACTACAACTTCTTAACAGCAGAAATTTTTTCTTTAAAATCTTTTCTTAATTTTTCTTCTAAAATCTTTTTAAGAACATCTGTTTCAACAGCAACATACGCAAAGAACCGTCCTTTTTTCCCGGCACATAAACATACACTTTTCCTTTTTACAACGCCTGCAATCACAAGCCGCCCCAAAGACCTTTGAACCGTGCTTTTGTCTTTTGAAAGCTTTTTTGCGATTTCATCGGCACAGCTTGTTTTTGGACAATTAAGTTTTTGAAAAACATCAAAATCATTTTCAGAAAGCCCCAAAACATCAGAAAAAAGCCCATGCATGCTAGTAATTTCAGAAATCATATTATATTGTGGAATACAAAGGTTTAAATATGTTTATGCGAGAGAAGGTATATAACTTACATTAACTAAAAAAGGTGATATTATGGCAGAAAATTTAATTCATATAACAAAAGAAAATTTTGAAGACGAAATAAAAAACTCAAACGAACCTGTAATTATTGACTTTTGGGCTGGCTGGTGTATGCCGTGCAAGATGATGGGCCCAATTTTTGAAGCGTTGGCGCCAAAATATTCAGGAAAAATAAAATTTGCAAAAGCAAACACTGAAGAAGTGCAGGAAATAGCACAGCAGTTTGCAATACAGGGAATTCCATCGTTAGTTGTGATGAACAAGGGTGTTGAAGTAAATCGATTTGTAGGAGTTATGCCCGAGCCTGTTTTAACGCAAAAAATTGATGAAGCGCTTGAAAAATTAAGCGAGTAGATTCAATGGGTAATACATGCAGTATTTGTTTTGACAAGAAAGACAAAACGAAAGATATCAAAATAAAAGAACTGCTCGAATCATCAAAAACAATTGCAATTGTCGGCATTTCAAGGGATGAAGAAAGCACATCAAACAGGTGCGGAGCATACCTAAAAAAGCACGGGTTTGTTGTGATTTCGGTAAACCCAAACGCCGAAAAAATAATTGGTCTGCTATCAATGACATCTCTTGAAGGCATTAAAGAAAAAGTGGATATTGTAAATGTTTTTAGGCCCAAAGAAGAAGCCGGACAAATAGCAACCAGTGCCGCCAAAATAAACGCAAAAGCTATATGGCTTCAGGAAGGAATAACAAGTAAAAAAGCAGAAAATATCGCAAAAAAGAATAATATTTTCTTTGTTCAGAATCGGTGCATATACAAAGAGCATAAAAAACTTTGCCGCTAAAAGACAACTAAAAGACAACTGTGTGGTAATAATGAAAAATACATTAGTTAAAATAAAAATAGCAATGGACCGGGGAAAATATTGGCTTAGTTATGTCCAGTTTTTCATGCTTCTTTTTGTTCTTGTAACAAGCATGAAGCAATACACAACATTTTCTTTTATTGGAAGCACAGAATGGCTTTTATTGCTTACCGTAACAACTCTTGTAGGTTTGGTTGTTTTGGGTTACATTGATTTGAAAGTATTGAAAACATACCAGACAGAATCAGAAATTTATGCACGGGTGAATCCAATTCAAAAAAAGATGCT
>JAUVEX010000094.1 GCA_030594585.1 archaeon
TTGGAACAATCAAAAACACGGAATTCTACAAAAAAATCGGATTAAAGCTTGATGAGAAAGAAAATATTATGCATGATGAAAAGACTCTTGAGACAACAATTCCCGGGCTTTTTGTCGCAGGCGATATTGTGTCAAAAGAAAAGCTTATCCTGCCTGCACGATGCCAGGGCTTTACGGCAGCAACTTCTGTTTTGATTTATACTTCTAAGAATAAATAGGCTTTATTAATCTGATTCTAAAATAATAACCCATGTACAAAATAATGACTGAAGGTGCTGCCAAAATAAAGGCATTTTCAGGCGAGATTACAAAGAAAGACGAAGTGTTCTACAACCCGAAAATGAAAATGAATAGGGATATTTCTGTCATTGCCTTAAATGTGTTCCAGGAAACTCGTGATAGAGACCTTGTTGTTGGCGATATGCTTTCAGCCACAGGTATTCGTGGAGTCAGATACGCGCTTGAATGCAAAAATATCAAAGAAATCATATTTAATGACTTAAATCCTAATGCGATTGATTTGATTAATAAAAATATTTTATTAAATAAACTAAAAAATACGGTCGTGTTATCGCTTGATGTGTGCGAGGCGCTGTCAAGATATAAGTTTTTGATTGATTTCGTAGATATCGACCCTTTTGGATCCCCCATACAGTTTTTAGACAGTGCGGCGCGTGCGGTATCCAATAAAGGATTGCTTGGAGTAACGGCAACCGATACGGCTCCATTGTCCGGCACATACCCACGAGCAGCGCTAAGAAAATACGGCGCTGTTGCCTTACGGGAGGACATAAAGCACGAAGTTGGAATACGAATCCTTCTTGCAAACATTGCAAGAGAGTGCGCTAAATATGACAAGGGATTCAATCCGGTGCTTTCTTATTTCCACGAGCATTATTTTAGGGTTTTCGGCACAATAAAAAAAACCAAGTCTTCGGCAGAAAATAATATCAAGAACATTGGTTACATATGTTACTGCAAAAAATGCGGATTTCGGGAACTTACAAAAGAAAAAATTGATATTTGCTCCTGTGGTGAAAAATTGATAAATGCAGGCCCTTTGTGGATTGGCTCTATTTTTGATAATGATTTCTGCAAAAACGCAACAAAAAAAGCGAAAACAGAAGAATCAAAAAAGCTTCTTGAAACAATTGTAGAAGAATCTGAAAAAAACTGCCTTTTTTATGATATTCATTATTTATCAAAAATCAAGAAAAAAGCAGCCCCTAAAACAGAAAAAGTAATCGAATGCCTTAAAAAACAGGGATTTTTCGCTTCAAGAACCCACTTTTCACCAACAGGCATAAGAACGGATGCGAAGGCAGAAGATATTATTAAATTGATCTAAACATATTAAACCGCCTGTTTTCTACTTTAAGCGCATTTAGCAGACAGAATACTAGAAGAAATCAACCAAACACAACATTTTTATTGATTTTTTTCAAATAGGTAGTATGACAGAAAATATTGAATTAAATCATCAAAGCGCAACTGTTCTTCCTTATTATGTGGGTGATGATGGAAAAATATGGATTGTTCTTGAAAGAAAAGACCCCGAATTCAAAAAAGATTATTTTAATAGTGCCTTAAATTTTATTGGAGGAAACTGGTTTCCTAATGGGACTTATCGAGATTTGTCTCCTGAAGACACGCTTTACAGGAACATAAAAGATGAATTCGGACTTCCGTCTCCTGGAAAAGACGGCCTTGATATTGGTTTGCGGGATAATAGTTACGATAAAGAACCAGAAACAAAAGAAACGCTTCCAGAAGACATACAGAAAATCGGCGAAATTTTGATTGATGAACCAACATACCAAAAAACATACCAAGTTTTTGTTGACCACCCCGAAATAAAGGAAAATCTGGTTTATGGCTCGAGCATATTTTACAGACAACTTGACAAAGACCAATACGAACAGATAAAGTCAACAATTAAAAAATATGAAGGAACTATAACTACTGACAATGTTCTTAGAGGCAGCAAACTTGAGATTATGCCTCTTGAAGGTATTAAAAATGAAAAGTTTGCATGGGGCTATGACCAAATACTAAACGAGTTAATGCATGCACAAACAGACATAAAAGTAGAAAATATTCCTCTTAAAGACAGCATAAAAGTAAATGTGATGTTAAACAGGATTCCTGGTAAAATAAAACTAACCGACGGATGCCCAACATATAACGATATTGAAAACGCGGGGTATAGTTACAAAAGATAAGAAACAATTAAAAAGATTGCATTCTCTTTGATATGTGTTTGGCTGAGCTAAAATATTTCTTTTGCCGAGGTGGCTCAGCTGGCTAGAGCGCTAGACTCATAAAGTGTTATGAGTTATGACCTGCTTAAAACAGGGATGACATGCATTAATGCGCTTGAGACATCTAGAGGTCGCGGGTTCGACGCCCGCCCTCGGCACTATATTTCTAAAATCATGCAATAAACATATATGCTGTGGCATGAATAAATATGCTATGAAAGAACAATTGCCTGTTCCTAAAGATGGCGCTGTTTTTTACGAAGATGAAAAGCTATACGCCACTCTTGCAAATTACCCCATAACAAAAGGGCATGTTGTGGTCGTATGGAAAAAGGATGTTCCTGATTTGCATCTGCTTGGAAGGAAGGACTACGAGCATCTTATGGATGTTGTGGAGTCTGTTAGGAATTCTATGCTTAAAACACTTGGCATCAAAAAAGTATATCTTGTTTACATGGACGAAATAAACCATGTCCACTGGCATCTTGTCCCGAGATACAATGAAAAAGGAATCAATCTTTTAGAAGAGGTGCCAAAAAAATTAAAGGGTGTTTCTGTTGCTCTTGAATTGAAGAAAAATCTTAAATTTTGCTGAATTGTTCACTTACAGAATCAAGATTTTCGATATTTAATGATTTTACTGAACCATAAAGAGTGTTGAACCTGTCTTTTATTATGCCCATGTCGTGCGGCGTGAAATCTTTTTCAAGAACGCCTTTTGCGAAATGCATTAAATATTTTTCTGCGTTGCTTGCATCTCCTTTATTTACATATGCTTCTGCTATATGAAATGCAAGAGAGGTTATCGCTCTTTTATAGCCGGTCTTTTTCAGTATTTCGCATGCTTCTTGGTATTTTTCAATTGCAAAATCATAGTCTCTATCAAGGCCTGCAAGATTTCCAATGCCTGTGACGGAATTTATAATTCCCTGCTGGTCGCCAAGATCTTTGTAGATTTCCAAAGCAGTTTCCTGCAGACCGCATGCTTCTTCTATTTTAGATGCGTCTCCTTTCTGAAAATATGCGCCGCCCAAGTGCTGAAGAACCTCGGCGTATCTTTTTGCAATGTTGCTATCTTCAGGCTTTTTATTATAAAGAGGTTCACAGATTTCTTTTGCTTCATCGTACGCAGCTATTGCCTCATCAAACTTAGTTTCTGCGATAAAAACAAGACCTTTCTGGTCAACTGCTTTTACATGAAGCAAACCGCCATCGAACTTGCCGTCATGTATTGTTTTTATGGCATTTTTTAAAGAAATATGCGCGTTTGTAAAATCGCTTTTTGCAACACGATAAATGTCTGCCATATTTGTGTGAGCTAATGCTTCTTGTGGCTTATCATTAATGCGTTTTGAATAGTTAAGCGCCCAGATATAATCTTCAAAAGAAGCATCATATTCCCCCAACATCCGTTTTACAACGCCCCTTTGGTTGTGTAATTTAGATAATTGTTGTGTTTTTTGCTCATATGTGAGCGCAGCATCATCTG